>CAZYYO010000144.1:0-4196 GCA_964650965.1 uncultured Lachnospiraceae bacterium
ACAATATGAATTCCCTCCATGGCAATATGTTCCTTACCGGCTATCCATAGATAGACTGGTCGATATATGCCATTTCCTGGATACCATCTTGCATTAGGAACCTGACTGCAATGAACGAACACCTTTAATTGATTGTCCTGTCCAATTCTTATTTTTCCTGTTAGTTCAACATAGAAGTGATTATATCCGAAGGATCTTCCTCCAATCTGTTCCCCATTAAGATAAACGATGCTATCCATATAGATTCCTTCAAATTCAAGTATGATTGTTTTATCTTCAAAATTTGCTTCCCCAAATATAGATTTCTCATAATAATAATCTCCGCTGGGAAAAAATCCTGTGTAACTTCCATTCTTTAATTTAGGAATTCTTTTCTGATGAAGCATAGCATCATGAGGTAAATGCACCTTTTCTTTTCTCTCTTCTTCACCGTCTCTATAATAGGTCCAATCACTATTAAAACTACATTTTTTCATTCTGTATAACCTCCCAGTTGTATAAATTATCATTTTACATTCCTTATTTACCCCATCAAACTTGCACAAAAGGAAAAACAATGATACATTTATAACAATTATTTCATCATAATTTTATGATTTGTATCCACTTTAAACAATCTTAAAAGGCTTATCCCTGTATTTTTTATTATCATTTTCCGACTTTAGGAGGAGGCTTTATGACTAAAAGAAAAGCAACGCCAAAATTGATGCTGCATAATTCAGAATCTAAATCCGACCAATACTATGCCGCAGACTTAGATCCGCTTCACACACTTGATACTGGTGCCGATATGCAGGTAACACAGCTTTCCGGCCTTGAGAAAGATAAAACCATAGCACGTTTTTATACTCCTCAGAAATGTTTTGAATATACTGCAATCACTGACGTAACAACGGATTCTTTAGAAGCGATGTTACTTCATCGCCATGATTTTTTTGAACTTATGCTTGTTATCAGTGGTCAGGTAGAGGCCTATGTAGAAGGTGGCCATAATACGTTCTTTCCCGGAGATGCTTACATCGTAAATCGTAATACACGACACTTAGAGGCCAACGCTCTATCTGACGTTATTTATATTGGTTTATCCAAAGAATATATTCAGCAATCCTATTTTCCAAGTTCTCCCCTTGTTAAACGCAAAGGAAAATTTGACACCTTTTTTCGAAACAACCTGGACGATAAGGCCAAGAATTTGAAAGATTATATGTCATTTACTTATCTAGGTAATATAGAACAGACATTTTTGGCTAAAGATCTTGTACTGGAATTAATTCAAGAATTAAAAGAACATAGACCCGGTTATTTATCCATTGTTCACGGACTTACCGCACGTCTTCTTGCCACCTTCGAGAATGAAGAACAATATCGCTACACCTATGTAAATCTCAGCTCTGACAAAGAAGAAATCCTTGCTGAAGATATACGACGCCTTCTAGAACAATCCAAACGCAGGATTACTTCTGGTGAAATTGCTCATATTCTCAATTATAATGGGGACTATCTGAATCGAATTTTCAAGAAATGGTATGGTCAATCCATGAAGGATTATTGCCAGAAAATCTATATAAAAGAAATAGCCCGCCTCCTTACGGAAACGGACCTTAGTATTATTGAGATTGCCAACCGGGTCGGTTTTGTAAACCCAACCCAGTTCTATCGCATATTTAAAGAATTTTATCACTGTACTCCACAGGATTATCGAATGAATGTATTAACGGGACACATTGACCACTCCTCTTGAATCAAGCCATTTTTCTATTTCCTCATACACGCCTTGTGCCATTGCCTGACCGCCAGCATGGCTAAGGTGCAGCCCATCTCCTGTACTATATCCATCTTTATATCCAACATGGTCCTTGGCCTTCATATAATCATCCATATAAAAAATCTGGTCCAGTCCACAATTTCCCAACGCCTCATTGTACTGTAGCCTCATGGCTTCTTCCGCTTCCCATTTCTTTCCACCCATTTTTGCCGGAAATACACTCAGGCTTGCAACTGTCATTTGCTTCTTTCTTGCTTTCTCAGCAAACGCCTTCATATGCTCCGCAAAGACATTGGCTGGAATCTTTCCTAGACCGATATCATTCACTCCCATGGCCAGAAGCAGGTTTGTCACTCCGGCATCTGCAAAGGTGTCCCACTCTGCTCGTTTTTCACCGGCTTCTCCAAACATCTTCATAATTCCGCGGGCATCTGTAATGAACTGATTTCCACAGATACCATGATTAATCATACATAACTGGCCTGGAAATCTTGCGTATAGTTTTTTCTGAAGTGGTGCGAACCACTTACACTGCTGTGTAATACTGTCTCCAAGACAGGAAAGCACCATGGGGTCCTCCTCTGTCATAAGATCGATTCCATGTAGATAAGGAATCATATATACTGGTGCCTGTCCTTTTGACATCATTTTAGCTTCCTTATCCAGGTCCTTGGTAATGTAAGAATCACATGCGTCTCCTGGCTGCTCTGCGATAAATGCATACTCTCCTAACCCCGTGGTTGTATCTGGCTTTTTCCTGCAATAGACACTGATTGCCAGATAATCCCCGAAATCTACATGGATGTTAATCTCATCACTCACTAGATTTTCTCCTGGTTGAATCATGGTAGATTGTTTGCCATGAAATGTGACATCCTTGGAAGTCTCCAGCATGAGATTACCTTGTGCATCGCATTTGGCAATCTTTACATGATTGATTTCTCCTGCTTTCCTTCCATATCGATTGGAAAATCGCAGTGTCATTCCCTGTCCAGTTACATTTACTGGAAAAACAAGACGAGAAGTCCGATTCTTCTTTATCATTGGTTTCATTGCAGGCATCAGAGACATGCCCCAGATGGTTATTTTCTTCATTTTGCTTCCTCCCGAATACTTTTATTACGATATCCATTCATTGCTATATGGATTCTTTTATTATATTCTAACACATCAATGGTCAAAAATAACCCTTTCTTCTGTTTATGGTATGAAGCTGCAATGAATGTAATTGAGAAATTGTTTGAATTATAATCTAATCCAATCTTACTTCTTCATTCTCCTGAACAGTAGACGTTGCCATCATAGTATATTTTTCATAAACTCCAATGCTTTGTTCATAGAATCCTGACAAACCTCCTTATTTTCCTTTGGATACTTTCTGCTTCCCTTGTAGAAGGAAGCTTCTTTTAATTCCAGTGGAACCAGTAAATGACTTCCGTGTTCATAGCTGATGTGCTGATAGGAATATGGAAATTCCTTTTCCTTTAATCTTTCCATCATCTGCTCACATGCAAGTTCAGAGGGCCACATTCGATCCATTTTGGATGATAAAAGCAGAATTGGTCCTTGAATATTTTCAACTTTAATAATAGATTTCTCATCAGGATGTGTCATTGACGGTTCATACAAATCATACATTGTTACATCCAGGGATTTTAAACAATTCCAAATAAACCGCCCCATTGGGAATTTACTTACCCCATATGATGTGTATGGAAGTTCTCTGCCATGAAATGTCCAGCTGGAACCCATTTTGAGTTCAACCCCGTTTTCCATTGAGAAACCCTGGTTTACAATACTCATAGGGGATACTGCAATAACACCATGAATCAATCCAGGCAAAAGACTAGCTGCAACAAGTTCCAGCTCAGCTCCTTTTGAGATTCCCCAGACAGCTATTTTCCTGTAACCATATGTATGCATTCTTTTTGCAGCGGCTTCCAGCATATCAATAGGGATACGAACAAATGCTTTTGGAAGATCCGTTTCATTCACATAAGCAAATGCAAGAACACTGACGCCTTTACTGCTATATAGTTCAGCCATTTTCTTGGTAATTTCAAATTCCCCATCACTCCCACCAAACATAATTAGCAACTTACCTTTGTATTCTTCCCGGTCTGAAGAATACAATTTTCCTACAAATCCATCTTTTTTATAGGTAAAGACCATAAGTTACACCTCCTTTCCAAAAGTTTTCTCAATAATATCTGCCGCCATTTCACATCCATTTTTTTTCTAATCTGATTCTTAAGTTTATCAGCAGCTTCCCTGTAATCTGTCTTTGTAAGCTCTAGCAATGCAGTTTTTAATTCCTGTTTTGTGCAGAGCTTTTTTCTAATATATAGAGGTTTGGGTCCCATTTCCAATTCATGTATGGTGCGTCCATAGTAGTACTGATCCAGTGCAAGTGGAATCACAAGCGTCGGAC
>CAZYYO010000145.1:0-4132 GCA_964650965.1 uncultured Lachnospiraceae bacterium
ACAAGAAGGATGTTCTTTTTTCTTTTTATTTTTCCGAGTAAAATTTTACGCTAGCAAGTTCTCCGGACTAGGATCCTTTTTGATGATTTCACGAAGCTTTAACAACTGGAATGGAATGAGAATGACCAGCTTCCGTTGATTTAATTCCTGCACATCATGGTCTAAGTATACGAAGTTTCGAACGGTGAAGCTTGCCTTAGAATGATTTCCAAATACTACAGTTAATTCGCTTTCCTCTGGAATGTTGGTTACATTTCCCAGATAGATAACCATTGGCTCCGGGAAATGCAGCTCATAGCTGTTTTCCCGATTCTCCATAGCAGTATAGAAGCAATACTCGAAGGCTCGTAATACAATGGTCTCGTCCTTCTCTAATTGAGCTTCCAGATGATAAGTGTCCCGTTCTCCAATCCGGATAAACATATCGGCAAACCGTCCATCCATTCGTCCGTTGTGGAATTCCTTGTTCAGGTAGGTCAGCTCTGCATCCACCGGATAGTTGGTAAAAAACAGACCATTGATTAAGTTGATCACTGCTGTGTTGGATAAAGTAAAGATTCGTTTAAAGATTTTATCATAGATATGATAGACGTTTCTCATAGACATGTACTCCCTAAAAAGACACATCCAGAAAATAAGATAAATTTATTATATCTACGGTAAAATAAAAATCAATAACAAAAGTATAAACAATTTCTAAAAATATCATAACCATACAAATATTGCTATGAATTTACAATTATGCAATAATTAGAAAAGAACATACACGAATATCATACCAAAAGAAAGGCACACAAATGACAGTAAATTTTGAGTTTTTCGACAGAGAACCAATTGAAAATGTAATAACCTGTATGAATTATAAAATTCAAAAGGTGGTGTTTTTCGGATATGCAGAGGCAATACAGGAAGATGGCTATAAGACGGAAAAATTTCTAAAAGAACATTGTGGTGTGAAGGAAGTGAGATTCCTTCCGGTAAAGCAGAATGATTTGCAGGACATCATTAAGGTAATGAGACAGGAAGTAGAGAAGGAACAAAGAGAGGACCATCAGATTTATTTTGATGTTACCGGGGGAGAGAGCCTGATTCTGGTAGCTTTCGGAATGCTATCAAGGGAGCTTGTGGCACCAATGCACCTGTATAATATTGTAGAAAACAAACTGATTGAACTGGATGAGGATGCAAGCCTCTCAATCAGCAAGCATGTAGAAAAACAACAAATAACGCTTAACCTGGATAGTTTCATAGAAATGCATGGAGGCGTAATAAATAATAATCTACATAAGGGTGTAAAAGAAATTCCCGACGCCCAGTTTGATGATGATATTAAGAAAATGTATCAGGTGGCTAAGAGTCACTGGGAGAGCTGGAATCCATTTTCCAGCTTTCTAAGGGCGGAGCTGGTTCCAACAAATGGAGCATTGCAGGTATCTCGAAATGCTTCTGGAATTATCACAGCCTTAAGAAGTCCCGGCTATAAAGCATTAACGATTTCTATCTTAAATGAAATGCTGGATGAATTGGGACAGGCAGGAATTCTGGAAAATGTAGTTCATAAAGATGGCAGATACAGCTTCCAATTCAAAAATAATGATGTTAAGGACTGCCTGTGGGAAGGGGGAAGCATATTAGAATTGCATGTGTATCAGCAGGAGCAGGAAGAGAGTAAAGACTGTAGAATTGGAGTGCACCTGGACTGGGATGGAGTGATACACGACCAGGTTGGATGTGATGTGTTAAATGAAATCGATGTTCTCACATTAAGTGGAAATGTACCAACATTTATCTCATGTAAGTCTGGAAAGATAGGACCAAGAGAAGCACTGCATGCATTGTATGAGCTTCAGACAGTAACCGACCGCTTTGGAGGAAAATACGCCAAGAAAGTACTCGTGTCCGCACAACCCCTGGCAGAAGTATACCGGGAGCGGGCGGAGGAAATGGGAATCGAAGTTAAGCAATTGTCTTAATCAAGGCAACCAGCTGCTGTTCCCAGTTCTGGTTTCGGGAGAAATGTACACACCCCAGGATTTCGGGATACTTGTAATTCACGGAAGAGCAGAGAATGATGGGTACCTTCCATTGGCTGTTACAGATAATTTCAATCAGCTTCTCTCCGGAAGCTTCGTCCGCTTCGCCAGGACGCTGGGGATACCACATATCGGTGATGATTAAATCGAAAGGACGCTGGGCGTCATACTGCTGGTGGATTCGCTTTAATCCCTCTTCCAGAGAGCCCACACATTCCATTTGGATTTCACCAAAACCACCACTGGATATGGCATTACGAATGCTGTTGTGTTTTATTACGTTGTCCTCAATATTTAAAATGTACATAGATGAGACCGCCTTTCTAAGAGATTGCCAAGCAATTACATCATATCCATAAATGCTCCAGGAAAAAAGTTACTGTTAGTATAGGATATCTAAGAAAGAAACACAACAACAGTAGAAAAGGTACTTTACAAAAGGAAAAAATAGCAGTATGATAATTATCCACCCAGAAAGATAAAAGAAATGAAAAATGGGTCGATATAATATAAGAAGAGAAAAGCCTTGTATCCCCTGGAAGGCAGAGGTGCCTGATAGCGATAGGCAGAGGATGCTGTAATTGATGAGTAACAGATAGAACCCGCATTTACACAAAGGAGGCAATCCAATGGAATATCCCGTATTAGACGCAAAGGCAACTGGAACAAGAATTAAGGAACTGCGTATGGAACATCACCTGAAGGTGGAGGAAATAGCACAGTTCATGGGCTTTGAATCCGAGCAGGCCGTATATAAGTGGCAGCGAGGAGACAGCCTACCCACGGTGGACAACCTGTATGCACTAAGCAGACTGTTTGACACATCCGTGGATGATATATTGAGAGGAAGCAGAGAGGAGGACGAAAGTCCTTCTCTTCCTTTATATACAGGTATTTTTGGAAATGGAGCAATACAGAAAATACTGTACCAACAGTATAGGTAAGCTGCATAGCAGATTTGCTATAATTATTACAGGGAGGATAGGAAATGTTAACAGAAAGATCATTTGATGAGAAAGAAGTGGATGCCATAACACAGATTACCATGGCGTATCAATCCAATAAAATAGAAGGTGGCATGCTTACACTGGAAGAAGCAGCCAGGCTCTATGCAGGGGAAGCCATTGATATGGAAGCATCTCGGAGAACAAAGAAGGATGTGGAGGAGATGCTGGGACATTTTCAGATGTTTCAATACATGCTGGATACCATAACACAGCCATTAAATCAGCAGCTGATAAAAGACCTGCACTATCGCCTGAAATCCAATGTATTTGAGGATAGTGCCAATGGTTGGAAGGCGGGAGAATATAAGATGCGGCCAAATCGAGTCGCCAGTGTAATAACGGCAGCACCAGGAGAAGTGTGTCATCAAATGGAACAGCTTATCACGTGGTATGATAAGCTGCAGGGGAAGGCTACACTTTGTGACCTGGCAATATTTCACGCACGGTTTGAAAATATTCATCCCTTCCAGGATGGGAATGGTCGCGTGGGACGCATGCTTCTGTTTCGAGAGTGTCTGCGGAATAAGATTGCACCGGTGATTATTCAGGACAAGGACAAACAGAGCTATTATGATGCGTTACATAAAGCACAACAGGAAGAAAATTATGAACCACTCCACCAGCTCTTCATAAAGTCACAGAATAAAAATTAAACTGTAAGTATATGTTATTCTCTTCATATATGTGGTAAGATAAGCCTATAGATAAATATAACGAGGTGATGATGATATGGCTTGCACTACCAGTGCGTCCATATCATCGTCACCTTTTTTTGATACACAGAATATGGAGGAATCCTATGAAAACAAATTACAGAAACACACAACGGGCATTTGAATACGCAATCTATATGATGGCAGGAAGCTATTATAAGAAAGCAAAATGCGTCACACGACTGCAGGAAGAGAAATTGAAAATCCCATATTGGGAAGAAAAGAACGACACGCAATACACCATGGAAGATATGGTCATCGACTATATAGAGCAAAAATTGGTGCCGGAGCTTCCAACAGAGCTGTGGGAGGAGGAAGTAAACGTCCATCTGGTGGGAAAGCCGGGAGGAGAGCTGACAGAGATACAGTTCTGGGGAAC
>CAZYYO010000146.1:0-4088 GCA_964650965.1 uncultured Lachnospiraceae bacterium
CGGCTCTACCTCAATGGCATCTACCTGTGCTTCCTGTATGTCACTGATGGCAGCTGGTGTTCCAATTAAGAAGATGGTTGCTGGTATTTCCTGTGGTCTGGTTACTGGAGACACAGATGATGATTATCTTGTATTAACCGATATCCAGGGTCTGGAAGATTTCTTCGGAGATATGGATTTCAAGGTTACCGGTACAAAGGATGGTATTACAGCAATCCAGATGGATATTAAGATTCACGGATTAACAAGACCAATCGTAGAAGAGGCAATCAGAAGAACCAGAGAAGCTCGTTTCTTCATTATGGATACCTGTATGTCTAAGGCTATTGATAAGCCAAGAGCAGAAGTAGGTCAGTATGCACCTAAGATTATCCAGATTAAGATAGATCCTACCAAGATTGGTGATGTTGTTGGTCAGAGAGGCAAGACCATTAACGAAATCATCGACCGCACTGGTGTGAAGATTGATATTACGGATGACGGTGCAGTATCTGTATGCGGTACTGACAAGGAGAAGATGGACGAAGCTCTTGATATGATTAAGATGATTACCACCGACTTTGAGCAGGGACAGATCTTCACAGGTAAGGTTGTCAGCATTAAGGACTTTGGTGCATTCATTGAATTCGCTCCTGGTAAGGAAGGAATGGTTCACATTTCTAAGATTTCCAAGGACAGAATTGAGCATGTTGAAGATGTACTGACCTTAGGCGATGTAGTGAAGGTTGTATGCATGGGCAAGGACAAGATGGGCAGAATCAGCTTTAGTATGAAGGATGTTCAGCAGGATTAATTATTTCTTGACATAAAATTTGTTACTTCGTATAATAATAGTAACAGAGGAGCGAGCTCCTCTAGGTGGGCTAACACCAAAATCTGACATTGCGACCACGAAAGTGGATGTTGGCGGGCAACACTAAAATCCGAAATTACGACCACGAAAGTGGATGTTGGCAGACAACACTAAAATTAGCCATAAAAGAGAGGATATGCAGCACAGTGGTGTTGCTATCTTCTCTTTTGATTTATATGGGGAGGAAATGTATAACATGCAATCATACACTTTGGAGGAGGCAAGGCGTATTGCAATGCAATGTGCCAAGCAGTATCAGAAAGATTTATTAGGTAAACAGTTTATTATAATATATAGATGCAGAGATGATAATAAAATCAAATCCTTAGAAATTCAATTTAATAAAGGCAATTTTCAACATTTAACGGGACTTGATATGATTGATGTTAACGGAAATGTTAGAGAACATGTTGCAGAGCTATTTTATACTAAATGTCTAAATAATCAACTTTCAAAAAAAGAAATTCAATTTAAGAAAAATGGGACTACAAACCTTAAGTTATTGGCACTGCCTGTTATTATGAAAATACATAAGGTTACGAAAATAGCGGGTGATTTTAATTATGCTAGACCATATCTTGTGGCCGATAAAATGATTGGCAATATAAATTTTTGTCTGGGACTCAGGCAATTGAATGAATGCTATGTGCCTGTATCGGCTTTATTGGAGGATATCAAGCAATTAACAGTTGTACAGTCACAGGTGCTTGCTATTTTATCCAAAGAAACAGAGGAAGATAAATATATGAATATTCGTCATGTGGCAAAGGGGTTAAATTTAAACCAGCTGGTGATTCCACAAGATATTTCTTATAAAATAGATTTAAAGAACTATGTTCCTAGAGCAAAGTAAGGAGTACATTTTCTCAGGCGATTTTGCGTTGCGGATATTCTATAGAAGAAATTCAGGAAGCTCGAAGACAGCTTGAAGATTAATTTTTATGTTCAAGTAAATCCCAGATGATAGAATACGCGAATGTCGAATTCCGTCTTACTTCATATAATAAGATAACGAACGAGGAATGGATTATGAAGTGGACAGAGTTAGAGAAATAATAGGGTTGGAGCATATCACCGGTATGTATCATACCGGAGCACATATTACAGTGGCAGTGTTAGATACCGGCATTGCCAGCCATGTAGATTTTGATGAGAGAATTATTGGATTTTGTGACCTGATTAATCATAGAGATATGCCATATGATGATAATGGACATGGAACTCATATAGCAGGAATTATAGCAGGAAGCGGAGCTTTTAGTGGAGGAAGATTTGCTGGTGTTGCTCCAACGAGCCAGCTTGTAGTCTGTAAAGTGTTAAATCGAAGAGGTGATGGTACAACCGCACATATTATCCAAGGGATTCGCTGGTGTATTCGACACCGGAAAGAGTACAACATTCGCGTAATGAATATCTCTGTAGGAATGCTGGAAAGCACGAAAAAGGAAGAACAGGAAGAGTTGGAACAAGAAGTTGTACGTGCCTGGGATTATGGGATTGTTGTGATAACTGCGGCTGGAAACAATGGACCTGCTACAGAAAGTGTAACTGTTCCTGGAACAGTCAGAGAGGTCATAACGGTTGGCTGTATGGATGATGGAGAGGTTTATGGAAATATACCAGGTTTAAAACCAGGGTACAGCAGCCGGGGACCTACCAAACACTGTGTGGTGAAGCCGGAGATTCTTGCACCGGGGACGAATATCAGAAGCTGTAGTCATAGAGGTGGCTATACCATCAAAACCGGAACCTCCATGGCGGTTCCGGTTGTTTCTGGTATTGTTGCTCTAATGCTGGCTAAGAATCCAAATATGACACCAGCGGAGGTGAAGCTGAAATTCTATAGGCGATGCATAGCTTCTGAAAACAATGGGAAGCAGGAGTGCTGGGGAAGTGTGTATGTACCTTATTTACTCATGTAGAAGCATTATTCTCCTGCTCCCACAGGAAGCAGTTTTTGAAAGATATCCTGAATATAATATAATAAATCGGCACTTGGTACATTTTGCGTTGTGATGATAGGAACTTTTCCAAGGTCTTTGTCACCCAGGCAATAGGTAACAGTGCCGATTTGTTTGCCCTTTTTTATGGGAGCTGTGACATTTGCGGGAAGGTCAATTTTCTTTTCTACCTGGGTAAGGTTTTCTCCTGTGGTACTAAGATAATGAAAACTGTTAGCCATTTTCACAGGAACCTCATCTAGAGTTCCTTTGGACACGGAGACAACCTGATTTAGGCTTGTATCCTCATCACGATAAATACTGGTAGAAGCAAATCCATAATTTAACAGATTGGTTGCATCTGTGAAACGAACTTTGTGGTCAGGAGCAGCCATAATAACCGCAATGTAGCTTAGTCCATCCTTGGAAGCCGTGGCCGACACACAATATTTAGCAGTGCTGGTAGAACCGGTTTTCAATCCGGTGGCATAAGGATACTGCTTAATTAGCTTGTTGGTATTGGTTAAGGTAAATGGAGTGGAACCCTTTCTGGTAACATGGGTAATGTCCTCCTGCCATACCTTACAGTAATCATGAATCTGGGGATGGCGGGTGATTAATTCCCGACTCATTAATGCAATGTCATAGGCACAGGTGTAATGTCCCTGGGCATCTAGACCACAGCAATTTACAAAGAAAGTGTGAGACATGCCCAGCTCCTTGGCACGTGCATTCATTTGTGCCACGAACTCTGCCTCTGTACCAGCAATGTGCTCAGCAAGGGCTACAGCCCCATCGTTGGCACTGGCAATACTGACACATTTGATTAAGGTGTCTACCGTCTGAATTTCCCCAGGCCCTAAGAAGACCTGGGAACCGCCCATGCTGGCAGCATATTCCGATACCGAGACTTCATCAGTAAGCTGAATTCGCCCCTGCTCTAAGGCTTCAAAGCACAGCAGCAGCGTCATGATTTTCGTAATACTTGCCGGTGCCATTTCCTTTGTTGCATCCTTTTGGAATACAACCGTTCCCGTGCTGGCTTCCATAAGAATTCCACTTTCCGCAGAAATCTGTGTGCTGCTGGCAGCATCCGTCTGGGTTAAATGAACTGGTTCAGAGACAGAACCCCTGGATAATGTGAGATGACGAACCAGAGGAGGGGTAAATGTATAGAGGAATAATAGCAGCATCAGGCTGATGGCTAAAACAGCAGAAAGAAAACGAGATTTATGTATATATAACTCAAACTTCGCACTTGAATAAGTGCCTATGCACCTTGAAAATTCAATAAT
>CAZYYO010000147.1:0-4070 GCA_964650965.1 uncultured Lachnospiraceae bacterium
CAAGTCGACAAATCAAAAGTTGCCGAGCCCCACCAATACAAAACAAAGAAATCTTGCGTTATAATAGAGAACATACAATTAATAGCATCTACCCCGAATGTACCCAGTACAGCACAGAGTGCTTAACAAGGAGGCATATAGCATGACCAACTTCGATTATCTAAAACAGGAACCAAAATTCAGTAGTTTCGCGGATGTTGCCATAGCCGCGGAGAAAATTTTGAAAATCGATAGGGAATCTAGTGTAATCAATTGTAGACGAGCTATGGAATTTGCCATTAAGTGGATGTATTCCGTTGATAAATCCTTGGAGATGCCATACCAGGATAAATTAATCAGTCTTATGAGTACGGAAGATTTTCATGATTTGGTAGATGATGCCTTATGGAAGAGATTAGATATAATTCGTAAGATAGGAAATCGAGCAGCACATAATGGTCGGAAGATAACAGAGGATGAAGCGATTCTATGCTTACAGAATCTATTTATCTTCATGGATTACATATCATATTGCTATTCTAGTATGTATGAGGAAAGACAGTATCATGTGGAGCTTTTGACAGAACCGCAGGAAGCACTGCCTCATCCATCCACGGATGATGATGTGAATCTGAAGGCACTAATCGCAGAGAATCAGGCACTAAAGGAGGAATTAACCGCTAAACGTACACAGCAGCAACAGAGCTATATACCAAAGCCGTTGGAGCTTTCAGAATATAAGACGCGGAAAATATATATTGATGCAATGTTAATAGATGCAGGCTGGACAGAGGGGAAAGACTGGATTAATGAGGTTGAGCTGCCTGGAATGCCCAATAAATCTCAGGTGGGTTTTGCAGATTATGTATTATATGATGGAAGTCATAAGCCACTGGCTGTTATTGAGGCTAAGCGAACCTGTGTAGATGTGGTCAAAGGACGTCAGCAGGCAAAGCTGTATGCAGATTTATTAGAGAAGCAGTATAACAGAAGACCAGTTATATTTCTAACCAATGGCTTCGAAACCAGGATGATTGACAATCAATACCCGGAAAGAAAAGTGGCTGTTATTTATTCCAAAAGAGATTTGGAGAAATTATTCAATCTTCAAACGATGAGGACAAGCCTAAATCATATTTTCGTGGATAAGAACATTGCTGGACGTTATTATCAGGAAGCTGCGGTCAAGGCAGTCTGCGATAGTTTTGATAAGCGAAATAGAAGAAAGGCACTTCTTGTAATGGCAACCGGATCTGGTAAGACAAGAACCGTAATTGCATTGTGCAAGGTTCTGTTAGATGCAGGCTGGGTGAAAAACATCCTGTTTCTGGCAGACCGTAATTCCCTTGTAACGCAGGCAAAAAGGAACTTTGTCAATTTGCTTCCTGAGTTATCCTGCTCTAATTTAGTAGAGGAAAAAGATAATTATACAGCACATTGTATCTTCTCAACATATCAGACGATGATGAATTGTATTGATACCGTCAAAGATGAAGAGGGAAAGCTGTTTACCTGTGGACATTTTGATTTGGTAATATGTGATGAAGCACACAGATCCATTTACAATAAATATCGTGATATATTTCATTACTTTGACGCACCATTGGTAGGACTTACTGCAACGCCAAAGGATGAAATTGATAAAAATACCTACGGCATATTTGATTTGGAAAATGGTATACCTACCTATGGTTATGAATTAGCGCAGGCAGTAAAAGATGAATATCTGGTGGATTTTATCACAGTAGAGTCAAAGGTAAAATTCATGGAAGAAGGTATTGTCTATGATGAATTGTCGGAAGAAGATAAGGAAGAATACGAGAAGACATTTGAATTTGATAATGGAAAGCTTCCAGAAAGAATTAATTCCTCTGCATTAAATCAGTGGATTTTTAATGAAGACACAATTAGACAGGTGTTGCATGTTTTTATGGAAAACGGACTGAAGATTGATTATGGGCAGAAGCTTGGCAAAACCATTATTTTCGCTAAAAATCATGATCATGCAGAGAGAATACTTCATGTATTTAACAAGGAATATCCAGAGTTAAGCAAAAATGGACAGCCATTTGCAAAAGTCATTGATAACTATATGACATATGCACAAAGTGCAATTGATGAATTTTCCGAAGCGAAGAAAATGCCTCAGATTGCTATCTCCGTAGATATGCTGGATACAGGAATTGACGTACCGGAGATTCTTAATCTTGTATTCTTTAAGAAGGTGATGAGTAAAGCGAAATTCTGGCAGATGATAGGACGAGGTACCAGATTATGCCCCGGACTGATTGATGGCGAGGATAAGAGTAAATTCTACATTTTCGATTTCTGTAACAATTTTGAATTCTTCCGAATGAATCAGGGGCGACCTACAGCCAATGTGATGCCTCTTCAGGGTGCTGTGTTTACATTGGAATTTGAGATTGCCTATAAACTGCAAAGCATAGAATACCAGAACGAGCGTTTAGCGGAATATAGAAAGAATCTGGTAGAATTAATGAGAGGGAAGGTTCAGGAGCTAAATCGTGATAATTTTGCAGTACGGCAGCATTTAAAATGTGTTGATACATACGCTGAAAGCAATAATTATCAGACCATTTCATTTGAAGATACCATAATGGTAAAAGAAGAACTTGCACCATTAATTATGCCAGATGAAGACGAGGCAAGTGCAGTTCGATTTGATGCTTTAATTTATGGTATGGAGCTGGCTCGTCTGGCAGGAAAAGGATACAGTCGACACAGAGGCGATTTATTTAAGAAGGTTGCAGGAATCGCACAGGTTGCCAATATACCGGAAATTCAAATGCAGTCAGAACTTATCCATAAGGTGCTTCACACCGATTACGTGGAGACTGCAGGAATAGAAGAATTGGAACATATCAGAGTGAATCTTCGTGACTTAATGAAATATTTGACACATGAAGGTGTTAAATATGACACCAATTTTACAGATGAAATTCTTTCGACAGAGTGGAATGAATCAGAGTTGGATAATGATGAGTTGAAGAATTATAAGACGAAAGCGGAGTTCTATGTTCGTCGGCATCAGGATCACATTACCATTGCAAAATTAAAAACAAATAAGCCACTAACTTCAACAGATATCGAAAGTTTGGAGCAGATTATGTGGCAGGAAATCGGAACGCGGGATGATTACGAGAAGGAATATGGAGAAAAGCCATTGGGAGAATTTGTACGTGAAATTGTTGGTCTGGACATGAATGCTGCCAAAGTCGCTTTTTCTGAATTCTTAACAAATACTAACCTGGACAGCAGGCAAATTTATTTTGTTAATCAAATTGTGGAATATATTGTTCACAATGGAATGATGAAGGATTTGTCGGTATTGCAGGAGTCTCCATTTACAGATCGGGGAAGTATCGTTGATTTATTTTCGGATATGTCCCTGTGGAGCGGAATCCGTAAGGTCATAGACCAGATTAACGCGAATGCAATAGCTTAGGAGGAAATGCTACAAATGAAACACAAAGTACAATATTACGAAACAGATGCCATGGGAATTACCCACCACTCCAACTACATCCGCTGGATGGAAGAGGCAAGAGTCGATTTCCTGGAGAAAATCCACTGGAGCTATGATAAACTTGAGGAAATGGGAATCATCTCTCCTGTGACAGCAGTAGACTGCAAGTACAAAACCGCCACAACCTTTCCAGAGACAGTGGAGATTTCTGTAGCAGTGGAAGAGTTCAAGGGAGTTCGATTGAAGCTCTGCTATGAAATGAAGAATCAACAGGGGAAAATTGTATGTGTCGCACATTCAGAGCATTGCTTTGTTTCCAAAGAAGGAAAGCCTATTAATTTAAAAAGAGAGTACCCAGAGTTCTATCAGGTGTTAATTGGACTTGTTGTTAATAACAATTAGAAAAATAGAAAATAATAAAAACCATCATTTTAATGGAAAATCAACAATAAAAACCATCAAAATGATGGTTTTTATTAAAGGTACAATTATTTCATCGGATAATAATAAGCAATAGATTTTCCTTCCGCCAGACGCTGCTCAATAAGAGTCTCCATTTGAGAATGAACAGGTGCTTCTTTGGAGGGAAGCAGTTGTGTGCCGT
>CAZYYO010000148.1:0-4000 GCA_964650965.1 uncultured Lachnospiraceae bacterium
AAAAACTGCGTTTCGAATTTCAAAGTGGCATCTCGCCTTACAATTCACTATAAATAATAAGTGACTACACTTAGTATATATACATTGCAAGTATATTACAATGATTTGCACGAATAATTAATTAAAAATTTATAATTTTATCCTTGTTATACCAAATAGTATACCAAATAGTTCATTTTCATTTTCATTTCCATTACATAATTTACAAGAAGCTTACATATGTTTTGCATATAAGCGATAGATAAGAGCATATCTCCGGTGAAATAATATAGGTGAACAAAGCAACAAGCTGGCACATGAGAACAGTCAGAAATAAGAGAAATTATGTGGAGGCACTGATATGAAATTCGAAATAGGAGATAAGCTGGTGCATTGCCCGGAAGGGGTATGCGTAGTGGAAGACATTGTAGAGATTAAAGTAGAAAAAGAGAAGAAGCAGTACTATATGCTTAGATCGGTAACAGACCACAGCGAAGTAATATATGTATCAACCAAAGCTATCCAGCATTCAGTAAGAAGGCTTAAGAGTAGAGAAGAAGTAGAAATGCTGCTGCAAATACAGCCAGAGGAGGAATCCTTTCTGAAGAAAAACAGCCAGCAGAAAAGCAATATTCAAAAGCAGGCAATTCTTCGGGATGACTCAGAGAAGCTGATGAAATTAATTAAATTATATACGAAGAAAAAAGAAAGCACAAAGCTATCCTTGGGAGATAACCTGTGGCTCGGTCATGCAGAGCAGTATCTGTTAACAGAAATCGCAGAAGTTCTGGGACTGCAATATGGAGAATTTATTCATAGGCGGTTAGTGGCCGCCGGCTAAGAGCGGATGACAGGAAAACCATAACAGGAAAATCACAAAAGGAGAGCTTTCTATGAAAAAAACCTATGTAATTGATACCAATGTACTGATTCAGGCACCATATGCAGTGGAGTGTTTTGAGGATAACAACCTGGTGATTCCACTGGTGGTAGTGGAAGAGCTGGATGGATTGAAGAAGGCAGATGGCGAGAAGGGTGCCAATGCCAGAGCTGCGGTTCGATTGTTAGAAGGGTACCGGCAAAAGGGCGATCTGTTACAAGGTGTAAAGCTTCCGGAAGGAGGAATTCTTAAAATTGAGAAGAATTTCGTTCAGGTGGAATTGCCACAGGATTTACCGGATGATAAGCCGGATAATCGCATTCTTAAGGTATGCAAGGGGCTGCGTGAAAGAGATGAAAAAAACCAGGTAATTCTTGTAACCAAGGATTTGGTTCTCCGCTTAAAGGCACAGATTCTAGGAATTAAGGCAGAGGATTTTGAGAGAGAACGGATATCAGAGGATGATGCACAATATACAGGAAGAACGGAAGCTTATTTTCCACAGGAGCTGGCTAAGGATTTTAAGAAAAAAGGAATTCTCATTACCGATGCTTATTCAACGGATGCAGAAGGCAATCACATTACCCAGAAGTATCATGAAAATGAATTCGTTATCCTAAAACCGGATCAGTCTACCAAGAAGACCCTGTTAGGACGTGTATCCGGCAATAAAATTGTGCCTTTGGTACATAAGAAGAGAAAGCCCTACGGAGTGTCCCCAAGAAATGTAGGACAGTATTTTATGCAGGAGGACCTTCTCACGGATGCTAATACAGCACCTCTTGTGATTATTAAGGGAATGGCAGGGACCGCCAAGACCTTTTACTCCCTGGCGGTAGGTATGGAGAAGGTATATAACAATCCCACTAAGGAATACCGCCGTGTGGTTGTATGTCGTCCCAATGCTCAGTTTGATGATGATAAAAGCCGCTATGAAGATGAGGCAGAATTAACAGATAAAATTACAGAAGTATTTGAAAGAGGCATTATCCAGACGGAAGCCTTGAATTTTATCAGAGGTCGTTCTATTGCACAGACCTATCTGATTATTGATGAAGCCCAGAATATGACCCCCAATCAGGTAAAGGGAATTATTACCAGAGCAGGTCAGGGAACCAAAATCATTCTGCTGGGAGATCCTAACCAGATTGACAAGCCATTTTTGGATGAACGAACCAATGGTCTTAGCTATGCAGCCAAGTATATGATGGACAGCCCACTGTGCTGGCAGATTACCTTATCAGCAGATGAATGCGAGCGTTCCGTACTGGCAATGGATGCAGTGAAGAGACTATAGAATTTACATAAATATTACATAGATTTTCCGTTGAATTGATAGCTGTTTTGCTCATAATATGAGAATATAACCCAAGTTGGAAAAGTATAT
This sequence comes from uncultured Lachnospiraceae bacterium, assembly GCA_964650965.1. Taxonomy (GTDB): domain Bacteria; phylum Bacillota; class Clostridia; order Lachnospirales; family Lachnospiraceae; genus CAZYYO01. The sequence continues at coordinate 2,247 of CAZYYO010000148.1, forward strand.
ATTCAATTTGAAACCAAGAATAAATTGTCTCATGAAAGGAAGAAGCTCATGTATAAAACAATCGTAGTAGAATATTCACCAAAAGCAGACGATATGGCTGCAAAAATTGAAAGCAAAGCAAATGAAATGGAAGCAGAAGGATTTGAATTATCAGCAATGTCTGTAACGGGAACAGCAAAAGCAATCCTGGTATTTAAGAAATCTAACTAGGAACGGTGCTGCTGAAATTCTTTTATAAAAAATATTTATGTTTCATGGGGGCTGGGATAATTCCAGTCCCAATTTCTTGTGGATACTTTTGTACAGTGCTGAGAAGATATTTTAGAGATACGGAAGAAATAACGGGCAGAAAGGAATACAAAATATATGAGTAAGCAAACAACAAAATATAAATATGCAGATAGGGAGGAACAGGCAAGACGCTCCAATCGATTTTTAGCCTTGGGCTATGCAGTGTTCTTTTTGGCTGTGCTATTGGTAGCCTGGGTTGCAGGAATCAGAGGCTTTCGTTCCATTGAGTTTTGCGTGGCACTTAGTGTAATCATTGCAATCTCTGTTATTATCAACATCATTATGAACCGTAAGATGCCATTGAATCCCCATATCAAATACATTTCCCTGATTGGTCTGCTGCTTGTGGCTTTCATGATGGGGTACGCATTTGATAATTATTATGTAAGATTTATGGCAGCTATTCCATGCATCGGCTCTATTATTTTTAATGATAAGAAATTCACGGCAATATTTGGAATCTTAATGAGTGGTCTGAATATTCTGTTGAATATTGTAAAGGTAGGAATTCAAGGGCGTTATGAAGGAGAGGCAGCCTTAGATCAGGTGTGTGCAACACTTGCAATTATGCTGATGATGATTCTGGTTTATCTGGCTACAAATGTGGCTAAAATGTATAATGATGATTCCTTAAATCGAGCACACTTTGAACAGGAAAAACAACAGCAGGTTATGGAGCAGGTGATACATGTTGCAGAAGAGGTACGTAATCGTACAGAGCATGTAATGCAGATTGTAAATGAATTGAACTCCTCCAGTGGTGTAGTAAATAACGCTATGGATGATATTTCTGAAAGTACACGAAGCACTGCAGAAAATATCCAGACCCAAACAATGATGACCCAGGAGATTCAAGATGCCATAGAGCATACGCTGGAGCAATCAGAAAATATGGTGCAGGTGGCAAGAGCTTCCGGAGAAATTACGGAGCAAAGCAGAATGGTTATGGAGGATTTAAAGCAGCAGTCCAATGTAATCTCTCAAACAAATGGAGAGGTAGCAGATTCTATGAATAAGCTGCAGGAGAGAACCAATGCAGTGAAAAGCATTGCCGGAACTATTTTTGAAATTTCAACCCAGACAAATCTTCTGGCACTAAATGCATCCATAGAAAGTGCAAGAGCAGGAGAGGCCGGCAGGGGATTTGCCGTGGTTGCGGAAGAAATCAGGCAACTTGCGGAGAAAACCAGGCGGGAAACAGAGGAAATTACAGATATTCTGCAGGAATTATCCCAGGATGCCAGAACAACGGCAGAAATGATTGAAAAATCTGTAAACGCCACAGTAGCACAGGATGGAATGATACATAAGGCAGCAGCTAGTTTTGATGAAATGAATCAGAATGTCAATGGTCTGATGCAAAGTATATCTGATATTGATATTTTACTAAAGAATCTATCCCAATCCAATAATCAGATTGTGGATAATATTATTCAGCTGTCTGCAGCGGCAGAGGAAATTAC
>CAZYYO010000149.1:0-3842 GCA_964650965.1 uncultured Lachnospiraceae bacterium
GGTGTGTCCAATGATCACCAACAGCATGGCGATTCCTCTCATACAATCAATATAGCTAATTCGCTCCTTAGGGAGCCTTCTCATTTGCCTGTCCTGGGTTATTCCTGTTGCTTCACTCATAATGAAATTATTTTAACATATCTGTATTGTCAGGAACAAGACCTATCACATTTACTTATTTTCTATAATGCTCCCTATACTTCTTTGGTGTCATATGATATCTGCTACGGAAGTGCTCCGTAAAGTAGCTCTGCGTACTGTACTGTAATATATTGCTTATGTCACTGATAGAATAATTCGTATATTTCAACATCTGGCTGGCACGCTCCATACGGCATTGATGAAGATATTCCTTAATAGACATCCCCATTTCATCAACAAACTTCTTGGCGATTCTTCTGGAAGACAAGCCGCAATTCTCAGCAACATCTTTTATGGAAATGTTATCTTGAATATGCTGGGAAATATAATCCTTCACCATCGACACCGAGGTGGATAGAAAATCTGGATTTCTCGATTCCTTTACACTATCGATGTATGCATTCATTAACCCAATGTAGAGGAATCCATAGTCCGTGCCATCTGGAAGTTCGTCCATCTGCTGACAATATATGTCGCTGATTGCACATGCTTTCTCTTGATTTACCCCTCCTGCAATGGCTGCTCTACACCAAAGGGTAGCTGCAGTGATAAATAAATACCGTTCCTGCACCTGTGGGTTCTTAGACATAGTTCCAATGGTTCCCTGTAATGGTTCTGCAAGAAACATTTCCAAAGACACACGGTCGCCCTGAGTAATAGAATCCTGAAAATATTCTTCGTAGCGTATAGGAATAGGTACCTCGTTCTCTTCCGATTTATGATATTGATAATCTGCCAGTATTGTCTGAAGACTGGATTTCTTAAATTCCAAATGAGTTACATAAATGTCATCATAGCTCACAATATATTCATCGATAATATGAGATGCCAGACAAATGGTATTCTTCATGTTATCTAATGTTCCAATGGTACCATGCGTCATCATAAAAATAGTTTTATCTATTTCATTGGTTATATCATCCTGTAGCTGAGCTCTGATATATTCTGACTGATATCTGGTGGGACACACAGGACCCAACATCAGGTAGCTGTTATGATTAATCTGCATCATGCCACAATAAAAGATATTACCACTATTTAATGCCAAAGGATGTAATGCATCACATCCCTTTTCCTGAAACCTCTTTAACATATAACGACACATCTCATCCAAAGACTCGCTGGAAGTAGTATAGAATATATCTGATGTTACATTATACATGCCGAATGGAATGTCCGTAGACCGCTGTAAATAATCCATAAGCTTCACTCTATTCTTCATAAGTACACTTCTCACCTTCCATATAATATCAAAAAACCTGAGACGCCAACAATCAGGTGGCTCCTCAGGTTCTATTATATCATATTCTATTTTCCCTGCTATTTTTTTTGCTGATATAGCCAATCAATTGTATCTTGATCACTTAGCGCTTTCTTATATGCTGGGTGACGTTCTACTGCCGTTCCTGCCTCTTCATTGGAATATAGTTTAAGCTTCACATTATATCCCTTTTTCTCTAGAATCTCATATGCCATACGATAAGTATAGCTGGTGCACACCGGGTCATATTCCGCTCCCGCAAAATAAATAGCACACTTACTTAAATCCACATCTCTTAGTATGTTCTCCATTTGATTATAGCAATCAGCATAATCCACGTCCGACAGCACCAGTTCTTCGTCATTGAAGTTATAGTTCAATTTATATTTTAATGACATAGGAACTAACGTATCCTTGGCAGAAAGAACCATAGCTCCAGCAAATAAATCAGGATAATTCACAATGAAATCTAAGGCCGCACCTCCACCAGAAGACACACCTGCAATATACACTCTGTCCTCGTCAACACTGCCCTTAGTAATTAATTCCTGAATCAATTCATATTTCGCCTGTTCATATGCTTTCATCTGGGCGTATTCCTGTTCGTTGTCACGAATGCTAAATCCATAGTTTTTAGGATATTGTACCGTTAATACTGCTGTAGTTCTGTTGTTGGCAAACCAGGTAAAGCAACCATTATCATCAGACTGAAGCTGTCCCCCCTCGCCAACACCTTCCAGAGTTTCTCCACCGCCATGCTCCCATACCATTAATGGAACTTTCTCTTCGTCAGGGAGATAAATCCAATAGGACAGGCTGGTACCATCTTCTGCTGTAAAGGTTTCGTGCTTAAAATCCTCAGCTGTTGGTATCTCCCCCTTTTTCTCTGTTTTCACATCTTCTGATTTGGAGTTGTTATCTTTTTCTGTACTATCCTTGGCAGTTTCGCATGCTGTAACAGATATTAACATAGCAAATGTCAATATGCATCCTAATATTTTTTTTACCTTCATAGTCTTGCCTTCCTTTATTCTTTTTTATTAATACACTTTAGCTTTTTTTCTGAAGAAATTCCCGTATATTAGCTCTTTCAGTATCATCAATTGGATATTTACCATATATTAAAAATGCAATAACTGCAAATATAGCCGGTATCAATCCCATAATTACAATAAACCAGTTTAACATCCCTGGGACATTGGCAAGTTCTCCTGCATAATCTCCTGTTACAGAATCTACCTGATAACCAATGGCAATTAATACAATTCCGATTAATGCTGAAGATATCGCTGACTGTGCCTTTCCTAAAAATGCATTAGCAACACTTGATAATGCGGATCTGTCCTTACCTGTTTTATAGAAAGTGTAATCCATAATCTCCATAGCAATCGTGGACTCTGGTACAAAATCATTTCCAATACCATAAGCCATGATAAACATACAGGTAAAAAATACAATTGGTGTCATAATGCCAAGAATATGTGCTGCAAATAATAATACACCGCCTAGTCCTTGTAATATTAGGTTAAACCTAGTTAAACGAATAGGATTTCCCCCCATTTTCTTTAACATAGGACCTGCCGTAAAGGAACCAATCAATAATGGAACAATCATCATAAGTGTGACAAAAATAGAGTAAGTTCCAAAGGACTTCATATCTACTTCCCCTGTCTGTAAGTTGGCACATAATCCCCATTTTACATAATAGGTTGGTGTGGCAAAAAGCAACGTCCAGATAAAGCCTGAGAAGATACATTTTGAAACATGTACCACCATTGCCTTATTTGTCTTAAACAGTTCAAAAAAGTCCTTAATGCGAACCTTATCATCTGCATCATTTACTACAATATGACGTTCCTTACACATGAACCAACCAATCAATGAGATTACAGTAGCAATCCCCATAACTACACAGGTCATAATGGTAAATGCTGCCTGATAGCTCTGCGTCACCTGATAGATTGCAACAGCAATGGCGGTAAATGCTGCTCCAACAAATCCCAGCATCATAACCCATAATCTTGGTCCAAGAACAAGCTTTGCTCTCTGGGTAATATCATTCGTCATAGAGCGAATCATAAGATTACTATTATAGAAGGATGATCCAATATCCATAACCAGATAAAAGAATATAACCCACACTGCAACTAACACAGGCTTGTCTGTAATTCCCTTTGGAATGCTGTACAGCATAATAACACCTACTGCACATAAGATAATGGATAGGAGAAACAGCGGCTTATATTTTCCCCATTTTCCAGGCTTTGCACTATCCAGGATAAACCCCTGTATGGGATCATCGATTGCATCTATAAATCGTGCAACAAATAATAGCGTGGTAGCAAGCGTGGCTCCATAACCTCCCAATCCTGCATAGTCTGTCATATACTGCATAAACAGTGCTGACATAAAGATTCCGGCAATTCCCTGGGAAGTAGTC
>CAZYYO010000150.1:0-3821 GCA_964650965.1 uncultured Lachnospiraceae bacterium
ATTATACTCAACCATCAAATATGTTCAACCCCCATACTCAATTTTGCGATTTTACACAGAAGAGGGGACGCCGGTCTTGGTGCAGCAGTTTTCTAGAGATTTCACATCCCCCTACCCACGCACCATTAGAAGCGATATTCCTGATATCTATCTTCCGTCATTGTCTTAACATTGTGATGATGTTCACATAATGATTGCCAGTTCTCACGATTCCAGAACAATTTCTTATCTCCACGATGTGGAACTATATGATCCACAACCGTAGCCTTTGTTAGATGGTCTTCCTCATAGCACTTGGCACAGAATGGGTTCTGTTCTAAGAACTTCTTACGCTCTATCTGCCACTTGGAACCATAGCCGCGTTCACTGGCATAGGCTCTGTCATTCTTATGAACTACCTTATGTTCATCACAATACATCTGACCGTGTGGAATAAGCTTTGCACAACCAGGATGTTTACAAGGTATGTTACTCCTATAAGGCATGTACACACTTCCTTCCATAACAAAAGCCCTGAAAGATTTCTCTCCCAAGGCTTAGTTTCATTTTGCTTTCCGCATTATAACAATATCATAGATACACACTCGCATTCTATCACTTCAACTCTCTTCTTTCAGAAATCCATCAATTTCTTTCAATGCCTTATCATGTAATCGAAACGTATGCTGAATGCTGTAATCCATATCCACAGAAATCTGCTCCCATGTAGCAAAACAGAGATATCTTTTCTCCAGTATTGTCCGCTCCTGCCTGTCACTCACTCGCTTAATCATATGTGTAATATCAGCTTTCAAAGAAACTAACTCATGAATATCCTCATTGATTTCATTCTCCAGATCCGTAATCTTCACAATCGCATTCTCCATCTTGCAAATATTACGATTGGGACTCCCTGGCATATCGGATATTGTACTGGTCGCCTTCGTTGCAAGCTCCCGAAGCGCTGCTACCTGTTCCAACTTACTATTGATACTGTCATCTATTCTATAAGCCTGACTTGCCATCTGCATAAGTTTCCCAGAAAGAGTAGCTGCATTAGCTGCTGTCACTTCTCCTGACTGTAAAGGTAAAAACAAATCCTTCTCCATATCCAAATAAAGCTCTGCCTCAAAATCACTCATATACACAGGATACTGCGTGCTTATTAGTTCCGGCATATTCAGATGATCTAATGCTTTCATAGAAATCGTAATATCCGAAATCCTATTATAAATCCTCTGTTCTGCTCCATTTCTCAATTTGTAGGAATACACAATCGGTCCATTCATTCTGTCAGGTACAAAATAATCAACTCTATACTGACTAATAAATCTCCCAAGACGTTCTCCCATATCTAGACATTTAAACTCTGCAAACAAATCCATCAATCCATTACTGGATGGTGTTCCTGTCAGCCCAATCACTCTTTTAATCTTTGGTCTCACCTGCATAAAGGCCTTAAATCGTTTGCTGTTCCAGTTCTTAAAGCTAGACAATTCATCCAGTACAACCATGTCCCAGAAAAACGGAACTCCACTTTGCTCAATCAGCCATTGCAAATTTTCTCTATTGATAATATAAATATCCGCCTTCGTCTGCAATGCTTTCTTTCTATCTGCTGCCGTACCCACAACCACCGAATATTTCAAATGCTTCAAATGATCCCATTTATGAATTTCATCGCTCCAGGTATTTCGAGCCACTCGAAGTGGAGCTACCACCAAGACCTTACTCACTTCAAATCGTTCATAAATCAACTGTTCAATAGCAGTCAACGTAATACTCGTTTTTCCAAGTCCCATTCCAAGAATCACTCAGCTATTGGATGTTCTAATATATAATCAATTGCATACTGCTGATAATCATGTGCTCTGTATTCCATCCAAAATTCCTCCAATCTGTCCCAAGTCATCTAGAACATATACTTTATATCCAAGACTGCGAAGCTGTTCATGCCTATGGTTCTGCAATTTTCTCGGCTTTTTGCCAGGTGCCTTTGTTTCCACCAAACCAAATTTCCCATCCGGTAGTAAAACAATTCGATCTGGCCATCCCGAAGTGCCAGCATTCCATTTCTCACACAAGCCACCGCGCATCTTAACCTCTTTCACTAATTATTCTTCAATATACTTTTCTCGCACCGCAAACCTCCATCCTATTAAGCAGGCGTGCAGGTCGAGTACCTCACTCCATAAAACTCCACTAAGGCAGATATCATTCAAATTTTTCCTATAGAGACTTTTCTATAGTGAGGTTAACGACCTACACAAATTTCTAAAATCACTCCAAAAAATCCTGTCCTTCTTTTAATTTCAGTCCCACGACCTGCACTCCAGAGTTCTTGCGAATGCGATTATAGCCAGCCTTGTCCATTGCTGAATAGAAATCTGTAGTGCTTCGGATATATTCACCATTCTGCATACAATACGCACGATAGGCCTGATATACCTCACCAGATTTCTCCTTATAAGAACCATCCACGTCACAGCATTCCTCCAGGAATTGTCCAAGCCAGTCATTATCTTCTCGATACGATTGAATAGCAGCCTCCACTACTGCTGGAAGCTCCGTATGAAACTCTTTATCTATAGCCTTTTTGGCGCCTTCAATCATCCACTTCAAGATTGCTGGTCCTGCATTGTCATACAAATAATCTGCATAATTCTTAATATCGCTCTTCCCGGTAATCTTTGCGTTGAAGGGAATCACAATCAATCTTCTCCAGATACCATCATCATTGGCACCTACTTTAGTCTCACTGTGCACCATGGCTACGTGAGTGATTGTCTTATCTTCCGATAAAATATCTGCCACTTTCTTCGCCGATGGAATCTGATTGTATGCTTCCTGATACATGGTGTAATTCAGCTTACTGTGTTTTGCAATATCTGCCATGCGCTCCCCGTAAGCTCCATTGGCAATGATTAAAAGTTTGTCTGAAGTATCTATAATGCTGGTGAGTACAGACTCAACTCCAAAGCTTCCGCTTCCCTGCATAAGTACTGTTGTATACTCTTCCTCTGAGACGTGAGCCAGTTCCAGTAAATCCTTACGAATCTTCTGGGTAATCTGCTTGTAATCTTCATCCCAGGTGCAGTGGTCAAATAACATTTCACGTTTCACAGAATCCGTTGTTGTCAGTGGTCCAGGTGTTAATAATTTATAATTTACCATTTTTATCTCCTTATAACTGGATTCTTTCTCCAATTTAAATATTTTGTTAATTTCTGGAAAGAATCCTTTATGCAATTATGTATAGTTTTTTGTTATATCCTTTCGAATACATTTATGTATTAATCCTAATCTATCCTTTTTTGTGAAATTACTTGCAGCTCTCTGACAGTTCCTGATGCTTTTCTAAAAGTGCCGCGGTCAGTGGCTGAGAAAACACCTTTGGATAGGTAGATTCATTGGCTGTATCTGCTGTTTCCCCTTCGTATATAGGATTCGGATAGGTCTGCTGCAGCTCTGATCTTCCATTTTTGATGATACATTCTGCCATCTCCATAGCCTTAGAATTGGTTTTGTCTCCTTTATCCACCACTGCTACAGACTCAGTCAAAGAAAAGTTTCCCTCTGTTGGGTCCACATAATCGATAGGAAGTCCTTCTGCCTTATCTGCTACCGCCTGATGTCTAAGTCCAAATCCAATTGCTACCTCACCGGCGCGCACTTTCTTGATTGGTCCAGAACCAGAATCTTCCAGGTGCGGGCCAGCATTTTTATAAATGCCTGTGAGTACTTCTTTGGCACCATCTTCTCCATAGTCACTTACCAATGCCTGAATCATCAGCCATGCAGTGGATGAGCCTTTGATGTCTGTGACCGAAATTTGTCCTTCA
>CAZYYO010000151.1:0-3759 GCA_964650965.1 uncultured Lachnospiraceae bacterium
AATCATACTTATCTTTAAAATAATTGGTGGACTTTTCAACTTCATCTTTCGTTTATTATGTGTTGACAAGATATTTGGTTCTTTATTTAAATAAAATATTACTATACATGTACTTAATTGTAAGCAAAAAAACAACGCCCACTGAGGCGTTATTTTTTTCTCTAATTTTAAAGCTTCATCAAATCATTGATTTGATTGTTCTAAACGCTTATCTGAAAGAATGATAGATAATTGCAACACATCATCCTGTGTAACTTCTTCTCCCAATTCTTTTGCTTTGTTAATGAAACGAATCATTACCTCCCAGGATTCATCACTTGGTGCATTGCTCATACATCCAAGAATAAAATTACGATCATCTGAGATTTCTTTAAGCAAATATACAAGTTCTTTTCCTACATCTGATAATTCCACTGGTAATCTCCTATATCCTGACATTTCTTACATTTCATTCTCAATTTCTCTTATCATTTCCTGATACATTTCTTCTGGACCATATTCATCCATACGGTATAACGTCCCATCTTCTGAATTATACTTCTTGGCTTCTTCAACATTATCAGAGAATTCTATCACTATCCCATCATATTCTCCACCCATAGCATCAAGCATAATTGCCACCCCATTCGGTAGGATATGGAATAGATTGCCGTGTATAACGGCTTCTGTGAACTGTTGCGACAGCCGATCATCAATATACTTCATTCGTTCCATTCTTTTTTCCCGTAACAACATTTCATCCATCTTCTGCCTCCTGCGATAATCCGGAATGCTTCTCTATATTATTTTACAGATGTGCCATACTTTTCCCATCTGTCCCATATCATATACATAATATCATGTGGCATACCATATTCCAACAGTTTATATTGTAAATATAAATATATGCTTATAATATTTCTTTGAAGAAAATAAATTCCACAAATTCAAATCAAAACATATAGAGCTTAAAGTACTCTTACATGTGAAGCGAGGTATTAATATGAAATTAGTATATCCGGCAATTTTCACCCCATGCTTAGAAAAAGAAGGTTACACTGTGATTGTTCCTGATCTTCCAGGATGTATCACAGAAGGAAACACTCTCACTGATGCTATCAAAATGGGAACCGACGCTGCTAGCGGATGGATTCTTGATGAATTACAAAGAGGAAATCCAATTCCTTCAGACACAGATTATAAAAACGTGTTATTAGAATACGATAATAGCTTCGTCAATCTATTAATATTGGATATGGAGTCATATACTTATCCGGCGATTTTTACAGAAGAAGAAAACAATCAATTTTCAGTGGTGTTTCCAGATTTAGAAGGCTGCTATACCTGTGGGGATTCTCTGGAAGATGCTCTTGAAATGGCAGAAGATGCTCTTGCCTTGATTCTCTATGGATACAAAGTGGATAACAAAGCATTTCCTGCACCATCCAAGGGCTCTGAATTATCTATACCAGAAGATTCATTTATAAGTATTGTGACATGCACTACAGTTACTGGTTCCGTTTAACGCTCCGGAAACCAAGCTGGACTTTTATAGTCCACTACTTCATATAAAAAGGAGGTTATTTTATGTTATCAGCTTATCCGGCTTGCTTCCTGCTCCAAGCTCACCACAGTCCATCATTATTGACAATATTGTAAAAGAATTGGGACTTGAAGTTTCTAGCGATTCATTTGCAAATATCGTAACCGTTGATGTTGAAGAATATGCCGAATTTCATTTTTCAACATCTGTAACAAATCAAAAAACCAAAACAGATTAACGATTTAACCCAAGATACCGTAAATTTTCCCTTTATGACTATTTCATCAATGAATTTTAAGTTCTTAAGACTTCTCCCTATAATATGCACGAAAGCAGACTGGAGTCGGTCTCCGCTCCGCTTCGGTCGGTGCAGAGCAGAGAGGTCCACTGGACCTCTTGCACCCCTGTCCAAAAATGATTTTTCACTTTGTGTCCTACACTTGTATAATTCTATAATAAAATAAGAGCATGCGTTGCATGCTCTTATTTTATTAGTGGACTAGACGAGAGTCGAACTCGTGTCCAAAAACCAATCCCCTGTCCTTCTACGAGTGTAGTCAGTTCTTTTACATTCCCTCTGCCACCCGAGAACTAACACCCTGGTGGTTTTAGTAGCTTCATAATACGCCCACTAGCTCAAAGCTTTGCTAATGTCGTTTCCCACATAAGTTGATGCCTGGGTTCTAAAGTGTAGGTGCTCTAGATCAGACAACGCAGACTAGGCTGCGTAAGCTAATTTATTATTGTTAGCGTTTAAATTTAATTTTGGCATTTAACGCATTCCATGCGACTCGCTTCTCCAGCTTCATAATCCCTGTCGAAACCATTACTAGCCCATATGATAACTGCAATGCAGTTATGTTTTTACTTTCTTATTATATGAGGAATCACGGCACAGGTCAAGTAAACTGGTAGTTTAATTTCTTAAATAAATATAAAGTACCATGACACCTAATAATAACAATGAGAACTATCCCAGATTACGCACCTTGAAATCCCGTTCTGCTTCTCTTTTTACATCCTTCTTGGCAATGTCTGCACGCTTGTCGTAAAGCTTCTTGCCTCGTGCCAGAGCAACCTTCACCTTTACCAGGCTACCGCTGAAATACACCTCCACAGGCACTAAGGTATACCCCTTTTGTGCAATCTTGCTTTCCATTTTCCGAATTTCTTCTTTGTGCATTAACAGTTTTCTGGGACGAAGAGGGTCCCGGTTAAATATATTACCTTTTTCGTAAGGGGAAATGTGCATCTGATAGATAACCAGCTCTCCATTTTCAATGCGAATAAAAGATTCTTTGATGCTGCATTTTCCCATGCGAAGAGACTTTACCTCGGTGCCTACCAGACTGATTCCAGCCTCATAGGTCTCTTCCAGGAAATATTCATGATATGCTTTTTTATTATTTGCTATGAGTTTCTTTGCTTCCTTGCTCATGTTCGTCCTCCACTAGATCAAAATCAATGGTTCTGGCCATTTTATCCACGGAATCTACTACAACAGAGATTGGCTGGCCTAATTTATAATGCTTATTGTTGGCTTCTCCAACCAGCTCATAGGTCTCTTCTACATAATGGTAGTAATCATCTCTTAACTTGGTAATATGAACCAGTCCCTCGATGGTATTCGGCAGTTCTACATACAGTCCCCATGCGGTAACCCCTGATACAATACCGGTAAATACCTCTCCCACATGTGCTTCCATGTATTCTACCTTCTTCATCTTCTCTACTTCTCGTTCTGCTTCATCTGCACGTCGCTCCAAACTACTGGTCTGGGTAGCAACGACAGGAAGCACAGAGGCATAGTGTTCCTGACGCTTCTCATTTAAGCGTCCTCTTAAATCCTCTTTAATAATTCTATGAATCTGAAGATCCGGATAACGTCGAATTGGTGAAGTAAAATGACAATAATATTCCGCAGCTAATCCAAAGTGTCCAATGGATTCCACCGTATATCGTGCTTGCTGCATGGAACGCAGGGTCAATCTGCTAATCAAATCCTCCTGAGGACTTCCTGCAATTTTACTCATTAATCTCTGAAGCTCCTTGGGATGGATTTCGTCGGAATTCCCTTTAATGGTAAATCCAAAATTACCTATGAAGGTAATCAGCTTGCGAATTTTCTCACCATCCGGTACTGCATGGCTACGATAAAGGAAGGGCACTTCCTTCCAGAAGTACTCCTCTGCTACTGTCTCATTTGCTGCCAGCATAAAGTCCTCAATAATCAGGGT
>CAZYYO010000152.1:0-3708 GCA_964650965.1 uncultured Lachnospiraceae bacterium
TCCACCACAGTTTGCAACGGGAACCATCGAAGATAGTATATGCAATGTATTTGGTGGTCATGCAAAGATGGAGCTGGCTCCTATTGTAGAAGAATTAAGAAAAATATGATGATAAATTGTTAGCCCACTTTAGTTGGCAACTAGCAAGAAAAGATATATCCTAATCTGATATGTAAAGTCTACCTTTTGAATTTGGAAAACAGAATATAGGTTTGACAGAATTGTAAATAGAGGGTAATATAGATATATAAAAGAGTGCTACCGATAGACGGTTAGCCTGGATTATAAGTGATTAGATAACCGCTCAAGTTTTCTCAGGACTAGGGGCGGTTATTTTTGTGCCTTGGAATCACGCCTGCCATGCGAATAAAAAACACTTGACGTAAAGCCAACTTCAGGTTGTATATTATAACTATAATGAAATTCAATTTGTCAAAGTATAATAAGAGGTAATCAGGAGGAAAACACTATGAAACCAACCGTATATTTCTCAAGAGAAATAACTCCCGAGAAAATCGTGGCAATGTATGATAAGCTGGGGAAGGAATTACCGGGAAATGTAGCAGTAAAGCTTCATTCCGGAGAAGAGGGTAACCAGAATTTCCTAAAACCGGAATTTTGGAAGCCAATGATTGAGCGGGTAGGTGGCACTGTTGTAGAATGTAATACAGCCTATGAAGGTTCCAGAAATACCACGTCGAAGCATAAGGTACTGATTGAGAAGCATGGCTGGAATAAGTATTTTAAAGTAGACCTGCTGGATGCTGAGGGACCGGATATGGTGCTGGATATTCCTGATGGAAAATGTATTAAGAAGGATTATGTAGGCAAGGACTTAGTAAATTATGACTCTATGATTGTACTGTCACATTTCAAAGGACATCCCATGGGTGGATTCGGTGGAGCCTTAAAGCAGCTGTCTATAGGTGTGGCATCTTCTGCAGGAAAGGCATACATTCACGGAGCAGGTAATCCGGATGAAATCTGGACATCTGACCATGATTCCTTCCTGGAATCCATGGCTGATGCAGCCTCTGCTGTAGTGAAATATTTCCAGGGCAATATGGTATTTGTAAATGTTATGAAGAATATGTCAGTAGACTGTGACTGCTGTGCTGTTGCAGAAGACCCATGCATGCAGGATATGGGTATGCTGATTTCTTTAGACCCCATCGCCATTGATCAGGCATGCCTGGATCTGGTATATGCTTCTAAGGACCCAGGTCGCGATCATTTCCTGGAGCGAGTAGAAAGTCGCAACGGTGTTCATACCGTAGAAGCCGCAGCAGAGCTGGGCTTTGGCTCCAGAGAATATGAGCTGGTAGAAATCTAATAGGTCATCATATAGGTTCCATGATAATCCGCCAGTAATTCATTGCATTCCGCCACAGTATAGTGTTTCTCTACGGTGGCTGGATTCACAGGCACCAGCTGCTTGTCTGCAATGGGTTGCTGGCGATATTCATTTGGAGTACAGCCATAATGCTGAGCAAACATGCGGTTTAGATAGCGGATATCGGAGAAGCCGCAGTCAATGCTAATGTCCAGAATACTTTTATCAGTATGTTCAATAAGATATTCAGCGTGCTGAAACCGCACCTCATTTAAATATTCCTGGAACGTCAGGTTCATATATTTCTTAAAGAAATGGGACAAATAGTATAGAGACAGACTTTCCTGTTCTGCCAGGTCTCGCAGCAACAGCTTCTGGTCATAGTGGGCATTCACATAATCCAGAATACGGGATATCCGTTGCTTTTGAATCTCCTGCTGTGTCTGTGTTCCGGTTTCCTTTTCTATATAATGCACCTTCGCAGACAGTTCTTCTAAAATCAGGTTTAGTATTCCAATACAATAGAATTCGTGATTATGCTGCGTCTTGTAATATTGCTTGGCAAGAAGCAGAAAAAGAGAGGTAATATTTTCCACATCCTGGGGCTGCATCTCATGGGTAGGATAATGCTTGGCATAGATTTGCTGCTTAATCAGTGGATAATAGCTTTGGAGAATAGAGGAGTTGTATTGAATAAATAACACAACTGCCCCTGGACTATCGCATTGAAAGGTGTGCAGCTCAAAGGGATTGATGAGAAAGAAATCTCCTTCGGTCAGGTTCTGCTGGTCTTCTTCAATATTTACCACCAGATTTCCCTTCAGGATATATCCAATCTCGAATTCCTTGTGACAATGGGCACTTCTGGAAATCATATTAATCACAGACAGAATCAGCCCGTTGATTTTCTTATATTCAATTAATTCATAATCCTTCTTCATCTGCATACCTCCTGCAACTATCAGTCTTAATCGAACCAGTAGTCTATATCTTGTAGTTTACTTCTATCTTATACCAAATATTAAAATAGTCAAACCCAAAGAAAAATAAAATAGCAAAATAATCAATAGAAAAAACAAAATTGTAAAGGTAAAAAAACCTGCAAGAAGTATAATGAAAGCAAATAAAACAATGGGGGTAATCGCATGGGAGCAAAAGAATCCATTACAAATGGTCTTACTTCCCTGGGAATCGAGTTCGGTTCCACGAGAATTAAGGCGGTTTTAATTGATGAGAACAATGAACTTCTGGCAATGGGAGACCATGCCTGGGAGAATCAGCTGGAAAATGGTATCTGGACCTATTCCAAGGAAGATATCTGGAGTGGCTTGCAGGATTGCTATCAGAAGCTGGCAGCAAATGTACAGCAGAAATATCAGACGCAGCTGACACAAATTGGAGCAATTGGCTTTAGTGGCATGATGCATGGATATCTGGCTTTTGACAAGGATGAGAATCTGTTAGTACCTTTCCGTACATGGAGAAATACCATTACAGAGGAAGCATCTGAGAAGCTATCCGAAGCATTTGCATTTCATGTTCCACAGCGTTGGAGTATTGCACATCTGTATCAGGCAATTTTAAATAAAGAAGAGCATGTGAGCAAAATTGCCAGCCTTACCACATTGGCTGGATACGTGCATTGGCAGCTGACAGGTGAGAAGGTTATGGGAGTAGGAGAAGCCAGCGGCATGTTTCCTATTGACACAGCTACCAGAAATTTTGATGCAGGAATGATTGCCTGCTTTGACAAATTAATCCAGGACAGAAATTATTCCTGGAAATTAGAAGACATTCTTCCCAAGGTTTTGGTGGCAGGACAGAAGGCTGGTTGTCTTACCCAGACCGGAGCTAAGCTGTTAGACCCAACAGGAACCCTTCAGGCGGGTGCTGTCATGTGTCCACCGGAAGGTGATGCAGGAACTGGAATGGCAGCAACCAACAGCATTACACCTAGAACAGGAAATGTATCAGCAGGAACCAGCGTGTTTTCTATGTTCGTATTAGAGAAGCCATTAAAGAAACCATATGAAGCCATTGACGTGGTAACAACTCCTTGTGGAGATGCTGTAGCCATGGTTCATTGTAATAACTGCACCTCAGATTTAAATGCATGGGTTAATTTATTTAAGGAATCCATGGAGACCATGGGAATGACAGTAGATATGGATGAGCTGTACGGCAATCTGTATCGTAAGGCGTTAGAGGGAGACCCTGATTGTGGCGGTCTCTTGTCCTACAATTATTTCTCTGGGGAGCATGTAACAGGATTTAATGAAGGACGCCCTCTTTTTGCAAGAGAAGAGAACGCCAGGTTTAGTCTTGCCAACTTTATGAGAGTGCATTTGTTCTCCTCCCTGTCAGCCTTAAAGGTT
>CAZYYO010000153.1:0-3681 GCA_964650965.1 uncultured Lachnospiraceae bacterium
CATTCTGTGCCATAAGCTCTTTCTTGCGTTCTTCCGCATCCATATACATAGAACGGAACTTATATACATAAAAATATCTGCCGTTCTTTCCCACACGCTTCTGCTTAAAGAACAGTGGTCCCGGTGACTCCAGCTTAATCGCCGGTGCCACAAAAATCATTGCAGCAAGCATGATCATCATGCCAACCAGCGAACCTGCAATATCAAAGGCGCGTTTTACAGTAAGCGCCTTATAGTCATAAAATCGATGAGCAAAGGTTACTACAGGAATATTCCCCACATGTCCAAGACTGGTGTCAAAGTCCTTGTAGGAATCCAATAATTCCAGCTTAATATGAACGGTAATCCCCATATCCTCCAGTTCCATGACATAAGGCTTTAACACTTCTCTCGTTGTATAATTAATATCAAGGTAAACCTCATCCACCACTTCATTCTTCATATAGGTTACAAAGGTATGACTATTGGCTAACACTGGAATTCCATCAATCTCCTGCCCCACCATATCCTGATCCGTAATAACAAATCCGTCAATCCTTCTCTGCCAGTCTCCTGTGGTATTAATTCTGGTTACATTCTGCTCTGCCCGCTGTCTTGTGGTAATTACCAACATTCTAAGGGCACTGTTTCTCTCGCTTCTTTTGATCAATGACTTCTTAATAAAGAAGTGCCCAAGCATCATAAGAACACCCGAAAAAACAACCGTAAACACAAACACGCTTCTCTGAAAGACATAGCCATCTCTTTTCATGATTTCATAGACAGCTATTAAAGATGCCAGCACAATATTCTTCTTAAATATTGCCTTAAACTCTTCAAAATATCCTCGATTGGTAATCTGGTCTGTTCCCGAATAAAACAAGCAGGTAATAACTCCTGCAACCAGCACCGTTAACACATTACTTCCCAATGCCTCTGTAGTTGCCTGTAATGACCAGCCTCGTATTCCTGACAGCCATGCATAACCTGATATATAGAAAGCGCCTAACATACATATTAAATCCACAAAGAATACAATAAAATGTTGAATTCGCTCTTTTGTTCGTCTCATGTTTTCCGTTTCCTTTACTCTTTATCGTTAACGTAACTATATATTTACAGATATTTTACATCAGTTCATATGTCACTGTCAATTGGCTTATTGCGCCACATCTGCAGTCATAATGGTATCCCCACTGTACACCTTTTGAATCAATTCTTTCGCCTTTTCCACGGATGTCACATTCGGTCTCATAACATATGCATAGGTTCCTGCCGATAAAGAATAACATTGTGCACTGTCTCCTGTTCCAGTCACTGCATACTGTTGCACATTCCATGCCCCTCCTTCATTTAACTGCATTCTAACCAAGCTAGAAATTTGTGATGCTGAAAGACTTGTTTCAAAGCTGTCCGAAATGCTATTCATAAGTGCAGCATAATTGTTAAGAATGGCAGGTGATGCCATCTTCTTTACCACTGCACTAATCATTGCCATCTGATTCTTTCCCCGCTGATTATCTCCGCCGCTAAGGGCATATCTTTCCCGTACAAATCCTAATGCCTGTGTTCCATTGAGCGTATTATCTCCAGCCACAATACTGTCTCCACCATGTAATGTTGTAAACGCATAGTCAGAGTGTACTGTAATGCCTCCCAAGGCATCAATAATCCCTGTAAATCCTGTGAAATTCAATCTAAAATGGTAATTTACATCTGTATCGTACAGCATCCCCAAGGTATTCATAGATACATTCACACCATAAATTCCCGCATGAGTCAATTTATCCGGCACTCCATTGGAGATGGATAATGGAACATAGTAGTCTCTTGGTGTATTGATTAACAAAATCTGCTTCGTATCTGGATTCACTACTGCAAGAATATTCACATCGCTTCTACTGGTTGTGGAAACTGCTCCATCTGTATCAATGCCACTAATAAACACTGTAAATGTATTACTTGTAACATCTATGTTCTCCGCTTTTGCAATCTTTGTTTTGATTGTTTTCTTATATATAATTCTGGTTATATCCTCAAAATCAGTATAACCCTCCACATCTTTTATGGCACTGGCATAGGCCTGATTCATAATAATCGCTTGAACCTCTCCATGATAAAGCCCATCCACTAAATCTTGAATGGATGTGATTTCTGTAGTATTGATATTCCCCTTGATTTCCTTATTAATGTTTTCAACCGTCTGATCGGTATGATCTCGATCTAAGTTGCTTAATATTCCAAAATTATAACCTGATGCATCCTTGATGGTACTGGCTGTATCCTCTTTTAAAACATACACATTGATAACATCCGTCTTTACATCTGCTCCTCCTATCTTATCGAAGGTTCCGTTAGCATATCCCACATAATAGATTCCTACAAGCATAACAATAGAAAGAATGATAGATAAAACTTTCGCAAATCCTCTGAACTTTTTTAGGAACATGCACCCAAAAAGGTAAGCACCTATCATCAACATAACTATAACAATGGAAATCATATACTTTAACGGAAGTATGTTTAGATACATAACCATCCCAATTAACACAATAGATAAAATCAATTCTATGACTGCCAATACAATTCCAAACCGCTTTGATTTTAAAACTTGAATCAGCTTATTTCCTGTTGTTTCTTTTGTCTTTTTTTTCTTATTTTTCATCAATCTTATCCTCTAATTCACATCTTTCCATCTTCACTGTTACCTGTTTCCGAAAGAAGCCCAGTCCACAGTGAATCACCTCTGTATACCCTTCTTCTGCTAAGAACTCATCATAATTGTTAATCTGAATCTGCTCCAGTGCCGCATCCACACTGGCATCCATCAGCTTCACCCGCTTCGCCACCTTCAGTTCCAGAATAATCGGTGTCTTCTCCACATCGTTACTTCTGACGCAGATATCCAGACGACCATTGCCCGCCTCTCTATTAGACTTCACAATATACTCAGACATATTGTTTAAAACTCCCAATAAAAATCCGTGATAAAATGCTTCCTTCTCATCCATGTAGCTGATGACCCTCTGCAGCTGCTTCGTCAATTCCTTCTGAAATAAATCTGCTTTTCCATCCAGCAGTGCAGAATAAAGTACACTTAAATCCTGCTCCTTCACCTCATCTCGAAACCAATTGGAAATGGAATTGCGATAAATGCTACCAACCTCCCGATTAGGAATTGCTAATGTCAGATAAATATCGTCCATCTCCATCCGCTTCGTTATTACTTTCAAATATCCAGTAAAGAACAGAAAATTCCACAGATTATCCTGTGATTCATAAATATCTCCATAGGTAATATCCTCATGTACCTTTTTCTCAATGGTTCCACCGTTGACCAGTGTCTCAATCTCATCCTTTACCTTCACATCCGCCTTGTAAATCAAATCCCTTACAATACTGTTGGAACTGGTATTGCTCCATGCAGCTGTTGGCAGTGCATTGGGATTGGCACATAAATTCTTCACGTAGTTTATAACACTCCATGGATTATACACTTCTGTATTTCCAAATAAATAGCCGTCGTACCATTCTTTTACCATATCCATAAAACTATCCCGCTGGTAAAACTTCAGCATATCTTCCACTTCTTTTTCTGTAAAGCCGAAATGTTCACTATAGTTGTCATTCAGAATAGAAATTACATCCAGATTATTCAGCCCCGTAAAGATAGACTCTTTACTAATTCTTAAGCATCCAGTT
>CAZYYO010000154.1:0-3675 GCA_964650965.1 uncultured Lachnospiraceae bacterium
TCTCATAAGTACAGACAAAAGGTTCCTAAATGATGGCACTTCTTTTCCACCAAGTTCAGCGTATACTATCTCCATTAAGTACAAACGTGCGTCTGCAATTTTTTCAAATGTATTTTCTTTTCCCCCACGTATAATAATAGGTCTATCTGCTTGTTTTCGATTGCGTTTGACTGTAATTGCTTCGTCGCCTATTTCCAAATCTAATATAATATACTCGTCCATGGGAAAAGTTTCCTCTGGAATTCTATAAAGTCTACTTCTCTTGTAATCACATAAAAATCCAAAATCTATAAATTCAATACACATCGATTTGCCAACACCATTGGTTTTTCTTCCTCTCACGGTGCTTGCATCATATTTTTCTCCTAATATTAAATTAATTCCATCATGGAACAAAATCTCATCGAATTTATTATTTTCTGAACTTAGTCGATTGATTTTAAGACGTTTTACCTTTTGACCCATATATTCGCCTCCTCGAAATAAATCAAATCTACTGCATACAAAAAAGAAAGTCCTGTGACAAGTTGCCTGCTCCCCGATACTCCTGCAGCCTTTAGTGCATTTGACGCATCATAAATTGAAATCTTATCTGCTTTTTGTGTTTGTATCTCTTTAAGTATAAGATAGCCTATATACATTGCTGATGATTTTAACGCCTTATTATTTGCTACCATTATACTCACTCCTTTCATTAGGGAAAACTTTACAATTTATCAACTCACTAACAAGATAAAATTTTATTGCAGCTCTGTCGTATTTTTTCCCATTTTCACTAAGTCTTTCCTCAAAGAAGTCAACTAGATTATTTAAAGCAATAATTGGATTATCATTTGCCTCATCCAAATATTTTACACTAATATCCTGTAAATATATGCGGGTAACTAATTCTTGTGCCTCGTCAATTCCAAGAATATCAATTACAGTATTCATTGCACTTCCATACACGGTAAGCAACGAAGTATACTGTGAAGTCAACCCATCGGCAAACTCACGAAATCTATTGTATATTTTATATTCTGGATCAGGAATTGTTTCCATGATATTTTTAACCTTTTTGTGCTTAGATATGTATTCAATCAAATCTATAATTGTGTCTACTTCACTTGCTTGACTACTCTTCACCTCATAGAGTTTTGCACAGAATTCTTTTGCTAAAAAATCATTTATACTTCGTATTTTTTCGACATCAAGCTCATTTATTCGTTTTACCAGGTACGAAATATCCCAAATATCATTGTTCTTATCAAAAGCAAACTTATCCTGTGTACCAAAATCAGCGGAATAATTCTTTTTCTGAGTCAAAATTAATATAATCAATCGATCACAGCATTTATACAAATCATGTTGTATAAATTCCTGGATGGTATGTTTGATTTTATCGCTGGAATTATCAGATGTCACCTGAATGGCAATCCGCTTCTCTATATCAATTAAATCAATTGCTGGTGCATTCTCGCTGAGATGATTGGCATTGGATAAATTATATCCACAGATTAGATTTAACAATTCGGCATAAAAGTCTTCTGCAATGATATTAATATCATATAAACTAATTGCATTTCGTAGGCTCACTTCCTGTTTGAGCGTGGAAAGATTCGCAATTATATTGTGTAAGTACATCTCTTTATTCAGCACTCATAACCCTCCCTTGTATAACTATGATTAGTGTATCACACAAATCCCAAAAAAACTATTACATTTATCTTCTTTTAGTCACTCATACATTCTGTAATCAGCATTTTCTACAAATATTCCGTCTTCCCTTCCGCTTTCAGCTGATCCACAATCTTCTTCACATCCTGCGCACGGTCTTTGTCGCATACCAGGATGGCATCATCTGTCTCAACTATAATTAGATTATCCACACCTATGGTAGTAATCAATCTCTTCTTGGAATATACAATACTGTTGGTAGTGTCAATGCCGATATGATTGGCTGCAACTACGTTACCCTGGGCATCTTCATCATATAATACGCCAAGATTGTCCCAGCTTCCTACATCATTCCAACCGAACTCAGCAGAAATTACTTTTACATTAGGGCTCTTCTCCATAATGCCGTAATCGATAGAAATACTTGGAATGGTTGGGTATACTTCAGCAATCACCTGCTTCTCTTCTGAAGTATTCATTGCATCACCAATCTGAGTAAGGCAAGCATATACATCCGGAAGCAATTCTTCAAATGCTTTTAAGATAGTAGATGCTTTCCAGATAAACATTCCACTGTTCCATGCATATTCACCACTGGCAACATAGGCTTTGGCGGTCTCTTCATCTGGCTTCTCTCTAAACTCAACAACCTGCTTAGCAAATCCCTGGTCGGCTTTATCGAACTTAATATATCCATATCCTGTAGAAGGGAAGGTAGGTGTAATCCCAAGGGTAATTAACTTATCCTCTCCCTCTGCTACTGCAATGGCACGCTTCAATACTTGGGTAAATGCTGGCTGATTCTTAATAAAATGATCGGAGGGGAAGATACACATAATGCCATCCCCATATTTCTTTACAATCTCAAGAGCCGCATAACCGATACAAGCGGATGTGTTTCTAGCGGATGGCTCAGCTAGAATGTGGTCGGATGGGATTCTAGTTGCAGTAGCTTCCTGCATCTTAGGCACCTGGGTCACATTGGTTACAATGAAGATATCCTTCTTATCTGTAAATGTTGCAATACGATCAATAGTCTCATTCACCATGAGATCATTTCCACTTAGATTCAATAACTGCTTAGGTTCTTCCTGACGGGATAAGGGCCAGAATCTGGTTCCACCGCCACCTGCCATAATAACTCCGTATGTTCTCATATTCTTATACCTCGTTTCTCCAATAATCTAATGTCTCCTGAAGGGTCTGTTCTAACATAATCTCTCTTGTCCATCCTGTAGTCTCATAAACCTTGGTTGTATCAGCCTCAATCATTGGCACATCCACCGGACGCAGCTTCTGCGGGTCCACTTCTACCGTAATCTGGGCAGCAGAAAGGGATAGGATGGTATCTAATAATTCCTGAATGGAGATAGCCTGTCCACTTCCAATATTGTAGGTCTCTCCGGCTACACCCTTCTGGATTAATAACCCATAGGCACGCACCACATCTCTTACATCTGTGAAATCCCGCTTCGCACTGAGATTCCCCACATGCATCACAGGCTCCCGAAGCCCTGCTTCTATCTCAGCCACCTGCTTACAAAAGTCTGCCACAACAAACATGGGAGCCTGGTTAGGCCCAATGTGATTGAATGCCCGTACCATCATAATATCCATATGATATGCCTCTGCATAAATGGTGCCAAGCATATTCTGGCACGCTTTGGTTGCAGCATAAATGTTGCCTGGGCGAACATGATTGCTCTCTACAATAGGTGTCTCCTGAGGAAGAATATGTCCATACTCCTCACCGGAGCCAATCAAAAGAACTCTAGGAACCTTCTTCATCTCCCGGGCAGCATCCAACACATTCACAGCCCCCTTAATATTCACATCTACTGTAAGTCCCGGATTCTTCCAGGATAATGCCACAGAGCTCTGTGCCGCAAGATGGAAGATATAATCCGGCTGTTCCTTATCAAACAGTTCTCGAATCGCATCTGGTTCTAAAATGTTGAGATTAGCTGTCACGCGGCGAATTAAAGTTCCAACTGACTGCAATTCTACCGCAAATTAATT
>CAZYYO010000155.1:0-2398 GCA_964650965.1 uncultured Lachnospiraceae bacterium
GCGAATGTAGTCGCTGTTTTTGCTAAGATTGTAGAAATAATCTGTGGCAGCCTCTGGTGACTGGGCGTAAGCATTGGCGAATTCCTGCTGTACCTGTGCTGGTCGTGGCATCAAGGCATTCATCAGCCTGGTATCCAGTAAATCCCGATATACAATACTGTCTTCTATGATTCCCCGCTTTACCGCTTCATCTAATAGATTTCTTAACACATCCTCTAGTACAATATTTTCCAGATTACAATCCACCTCCTGATACTCATCCTCATGGAAAATATCCAGTAGCAGATTGGTCGCATAAATCCGCTCACACTCTGGGGTCAAACCTGTATTGATACCATATTGTACTAATTTCTTAATATTTTCATTTAACATATTGCGTGCTCCTTATATTAATTACAGACACCCATTTCGCCTGTATTTTGTCATATGATATGGGAAATGTACCCTTTTTATAATTCTCTCATTAGCCTTACATAAAACTCTACGGTTTTTACCAGGGTATCAATGGGAATTCGTTCATTATTTCCATGAATCATTCCACGTTCTTCCTTGCTTAACTTCATGGCTGAAAAGCGATAGACCCGGTCTGTAATTCTGCAATAATGACGGGAATCCGAGCATGCCATCATAAGATATGGAGAAACCAAAGCCTCAGGCCAGGTGCTGTGAATTACCTGTTTTAGCTTGTCCCAGGCCTCACAGCTGGTGTCGGAGTAAATGGATGGATTCATTCCATTTACCAGCTTAGGCTGTATCTTCTCATTTCCCATGGTTGTTCTAAGATACTGTGTTGCCGACTCCATGGTATCATTTCCTAAAAGACGCATATTAATTCCGAACTTTGCCTTGGGAGGCATTACATTATATGCCTTAGAGCCTTCCATTCTGGTAACTGCTACCGTAGTACGCATCATGGCATTCAGCTCACCGCCGCTCTTTTTACATATCATGTCAAGCACCGGTGCAAAGCACCACAGATTAGCAAAAATCATACGATAGAGAAAGGTGGAATTTCGTCCCAGCTCATCAAACATTTCCAGTACCGGCTTGGTCATCTGGCGAGGAAATGGATGCTTCTCAATGGCAACAATTCCATCACTCAGTTGTCCTAAAATAGAACGTGTTGGTGGCGTAGATGCATGACCGCCCTGGCTGTCCATTTCAAAATCCATATTTACGCTGCCCTTTTCCCCAATACCAATCAAGGCGCATTCCTGGGATACGCCTGGAAATACATGTTCTACCACGGCACCGCCTTCATCTAAGACCATCGCTGGCTTAATTCCTTTTTCTTCCAAATAGGATACAATGTCGCTGCAGGTATCTCCGTCAATTTCCTCTTCTCCGGAGAAGGAGAAATACAGGTCATTGGCAGGCACGTAGCCCTCTTCCAGCAGCTGCTCTGCAGCCTCTAGAATTCCGCACAAGGTTCCCTTGGTATCTAAGGTTCCCCGCCCCCAGATCATTCCATCTGAAACAAGGCCATCAAATGCCGGCACATCCCAGCCTTCCTCATCTACCGGAACAACGTCATAATGTGCCATACATACACTGGGCTCCTTGGAGGATTGTCCCTTCAGATAATACAACAGCCCGGTTTTCCCTACACTGGTAAGCTCACAGCTGGCATGCACTCTGGGAAAACGTTCCTTTAAAAGCTCTGTAAATTTATGAAATTCTTCTCGGTCCACCAGACTTTCATCCCGGTTAGAGACCGTCTTGCACTGAATCATTGCTGACATATCTTCTACAATTTTGTCACGATTCACCTGCACCGAACTGGTAATTGCTTCCGGCATTGGCTTGGGTTGAAACGTCATAGTGCGAATCAGGATGACCGCCAGAAAAATGACTATTACCACTAAAATGATGATTGCTATCGTACCTAACATGTTATATACTTCCCTTCTTGTTTCTATGATAAGGTTGGCAGCGTTTTGCCTAAATAATTCCCCTCTTATTCAGAGGATAGGGCTTCTAACCTAAAGCATCCCCTTTTTGTACATAATTCTTGCCGCCAATAATGCAATAAGTACTCCAACTGGAACCAGCACGCCTACAGACCCTGCCAAGGATGGAACTAACAGGAACAGTACCACCATAAAAATCAGTGGTGCCAGGGCAATCTTCCAATTTTTACTTACATATACTACTGCCAGTCCTCCGAACAGGGATGGAAGAATATTGTCAAATGCAGGTGCCAGTGTTTTAGAATCCAAGATTGGTGCCAGGGCTGATAAAGCAATCACACCAATGACAATCACAAGCGTAGTTACAATGGAGCTGGTAGCAATGGCAATGGTGGAGATAACCTCTCCCTCTTCTGTAGCCGGCTTTACCTTAGCATTTTCCATAGCATTTAAGGCACTTGGTGCTTTGATGCTTGTAAGATTTCCTG
>CAZYYO010000155.1:2498-3666 GCA_964650965.1 uncultured Lachnospiraceae bacterium
GCATTTTCCATAGCATTTAAGGCACTTGGTGCTTTGATGCTTGTAAGATTTCCTGTTACAAATGCCAGAAAGGTACCTCCTGTTCCTAACATAGGCGTATAGGTAATAACCTCAATGACTCCAACGGTCCAGTAAATGGGAGCCACGCCCAGCAGTCCCTTAAGTACTGCTGAAATCTCTGGCCAGGCATCATAATAGACGCAGATGGCAACGGGAACCATTAATACAATAACCAATGCGGTCCATATCCACAATCTTCCATACAGGAAGGTTTTCTCATCATATGTTTTTACTGATTTATTTTCTTTTATTTCCACGATATGTATCCTCCTTATCTTGTGATTTTCTATCCAATGAGTGGTGTAATAATGCAGGCAAATACCATAGCTCCAATCATACTAAAGGACAGGGCATAGGTTTCTAACCACTTCATGTTACATTTCTTAATCAGTAAGCCGCAGATTGCCATAATCAAGGCGGACACCAGCAAAACGAAGATTGGGATAAATCCGGATAATCCCTGTCTTACATCAGCAAATACCATACCAAGAAATGCAGAAATCATTCCAAGGAACATGGACGTAAGGAAGATATCTCCCCATTTACTATCCTTATTCTTAATCTTCACCATTCCACCCTGAATCCGCTTCATAAGGATTGGTGGAAGCACAATACTTGGCAGAATTCCCAGCGTCATAACCCAGGCAATGGCTGAATAGATGCGTGGGTCTGCAATGGTCTCTGATAAGGAGATTCCCAGTGCATTAGCTGTAGAGGTTGCTGCAGGAAGCTCATAGGTAATCGCTCCAATTACGCTCATACGAATCCAGGGCAAGGGAATTCCAAGAAACTTAGACAAGGTTACAACCCCAAGCAAAATAGACACTGCTGGTGCAATGGTAAATACTGCTGTACTGACGATGGTCTTACGAAGCACTGCCGTCTCCATTCCAATCTCCTTCCCTCTTCGAAATGCCCGAACCAGAAAAAATACTGATTGTGCCAGCACAAAGATAATCACAACAATGGCAATTCCATATAAGAAACTGCTGTTTACGTCAAATGTCATAGGTAAATCCTCTCTTTCATAAATCTTTTTTCTCTTATTGCTATGCTTGAAAACAAGCTCTGTCAATAGAATAGCACATATGGGGAATCTTCAAAAGAG
>CAZYYO010000156.1:0-3594 GCA_964650965.1 uncultured Lachnospiraceae bacterium
ATTAAGTACTCATGGTTGGTATCTAAATAGGAATACATGGCTCGCTTTCGTTCCACGCCATTTCCAAAATCTACCGAGTATATGGATTCATAGGTATCTGTATGATTTAGTGCCTCTAGTACCACTTCCATGGTATTTTCATGAATCACTCGTTCTACATCCTGGGGTAGACAATACTGTCGGAAGAAGTCTTCCAAGCCGCCGGATATATTATCTGTATGCTCCTGCATATCCAATACCTTGGTCATTCCAAGTTCCGATTTGCTGATAGAAAATGGATATGCCACCTGGGTCTGAATATCAATGGTAGCAATGGAATCATAATCTGTTTCCAATAATTTGCTTACCACCAGCTCTGCACGAATAGATTCTGCCATGCTCTTGCGAATTTGCTGATTTTCATCCTTATGCTGTGCCCAGTGATATACAGCTTCCATACATTCTTCCTGGGGCAGGGGACGGGCAAAATAATATCCTTGGAACAGATGAATATTGCAGTCTCGAAGTAATTTGTATTGTTCCTCTGTCTCAATTCCTTCCACTACAATATCCTTATCAATCACATGAAAGATATGAAACTCATTTTCCATAATGGTCTTAGCAACATTATTTTTAAAATAACTCCATACCATATTCTTATCAAACTTCACCATTCCAAAAGGAAATTGCAGCAAATAGGAAATATTGGAAAACCCTGTGCCATAATCATCTAAAGAAAATCGTATCTCTGATTCCATCAGGCGCGTCATTGCATCCTTCACCAGTTCTGGGGAACCAATGACTGTACTTTCTGTTAGTTCAAAGTGTATCATTTCACAGGGGATATCATACTGATGAATCATATCAATATAGTCTGGGATACTATCTGGAAATGCGCACTGCAGCATGGACATATTAATATGTACAGAAGAAATGGTATTGCGAGGATTGTCAATCAAATGCTTTCGGATGAACTGACAAGCCTCTTTCAGCACATAAAATCCCAATTCAATAATTAGTCCTGTACTCTCGGCCACCTTAATAAACTCATCCGGTGGAATACTTCCAAGCCGGGAATCATTCAGTCTTGACAGTGCCTCCACTGCAGTAATACATCCCTTCTTGCTATCATAAATCGGTTGGTATACCACCTGCAGGGTATGCTGCTTCAATGCCAGACGAAGACTACGTTCGACTGCTTCCTGACGACGGTATTCTACGGCAATTTCATCTGTTGAGTACAATACATTACTATCCGGCGTCTCCTTCACCCGAGCCAACATCAGATCTGACAGTTTCAAAAGCTCTGTATGGCTGACAAAGTGTTCCGGATATCGGCAGCTAATCAATACCACTTCCAGATAAACAATCTCCCCATTAGGCAATTCCCAGCCCTGGCGAAAGCGCTGATCAATCTTCGTAATCGCCTGATGAACCTGTTCCTCCGTACCGGTTGTTACAATAGTAAAGATGTCATCTCCCGCTCTTGCCACCAATTCTTCTTTAAACTCTGCCTCTAAATAATTTGCGATTTTTTGCAGCAACAGACTTCCGTCGTGCTCGCTATATATTGCATTGATATAACGAAACTTCTTAATATCCAGTTCTATTACGGTAAACGCTTTTCCCCGATTACATTTCTCATTAATCAGAACCTTAAATCCATAATTATTTAAGCACAGCGTCAGCTTGTCCTGGTAATCATTGGGATTCTCCAGGGTAACATACAGATATAATACGATCAGTGCAATTCCAAATCCAATGGTTAGAATATTCCGAAAGATAAATTGGAAAAGTACGGAACAGGATACAAGTACTGCTACAACAGCTGCAACGTGAAGGTCCTTGGCCTGCAAATGCTCTCTATTCCATATGGCATATATAACACAGGCGAATACATTAATAAAGAAAAAGTAGTATCCCAAATCTGCAAGGCTTCCCTGTATATAATGTCCCTGTGCGTCAAAATAAAAATACCATTTTGTCCAGGGTGTTACCAGCGAAATGAACAGATTGATTCCATACAATAAGATCATCACAAGCGCTGCATAAGAATGCACATGTATATTATTATTCATATAATGAAAGGAAAAAAGTACCAATCCAAAAATAGTCGTTGCCTGAAGGACAAAATACAGGGTTGCCACTGTGATATTCGTCCACCGCGGAACGATATCGCCATATTTAATCAACAATGCCGACACCAAATCTATAACACTTGTCATCAGGCCAGAAATCAGCACCACATAAAATAATTTTCCATCTCTACGAGCCACCCGCATTTTATTTCTATAATCATATAGAATCATTCCCAATATAAACACAGATGCAACTTCCAATAAATATGTATATGTCATCCTGCGGCTTCCTCCTTGGTTTTTATCACTACATTCCATATAGGATACCCTAAGTATAGGCATTTCCTGGGAATCTGACAATATCTAAATCCATCTTTCCCTTATTTTAAGCGGTTTCTAATAGACTTTAGGGAGATTAAAAAAGACCCCTGCCGCAACAAAAATCTCCGGCAAAAGTCTTCTTAAATTTTTATAATGCATGCTTTGGACAGTTCTTTACACATTCAAAGCAAAGAATACAATCCGTTCCATTTTTTCTCTTTCGAGAATTGTCTGTAACATCTACATCCATAGGGCACACACTTTTGCATTTGCCACAAGAAATGCATTTCGATTCGTCACATTTAATACGAAGCAGTGAAAAGTAACTCATTGGCTTTAAGAAGACGGTAATGGGACAGATATATTTACAAAATGCCCGATTGTCCTTGAATAAAAATGCCAGGAGAATACCTACAATATAATAGGCGATATTTCCAATAACAAATGCCCAAAACATAATCCTTTCCAGGCCTCCCACCTGGGATAGAAATAATGCAGCCACAAAAACTAGCGATGCCACAAAGACCACATAACGAATCCATCCAATTTTCTTTCTCTCATGGCTTGGTGTCTTAAAGGGAAGAAAATCCAGCACCATTGCGGTCCAGCAGGCATATCCACACCATCCACGACCGAAAACCAGTGGTCCAAATATTTTAGCCACCGCATAATGAATCGTTGCTGCTTCAAATACTCCTGTAAATAAATAGTACCAAAATCCTTCAATCTGCATATTTTCAT
Source organism: uncultured Lachnospiraceae bacterium (assembly GCA_964650965.1). Taxonomy (GTDB): domain Bacteria; phylum Bacillota; class Clostridia; order Lachnospirales; family Lachnospiraceae; genus CAZYYO01. The sequence continues at coordinate 3,120 of CAZYYO010000156.1, forward strand.
TGCATATCAATCCAAGATACAGCAGCATGTATAGACCTACCAAAAGCTGAACGACACGTCTCGCATACTTATATTCTCGAATATAAAGGACCAGTCCCAGTGCAATAGAACATCCAATGTAACTGAAATTAAATAGATAAAATAAATTATCCTTTGTCAGCCAAAGGGTAATCGCTATTGTTTCAAATAGACCTAGCATCACTACTGGTATTATGTATTTTTTCATTTGATTCTCCCATTACGCTTCAACGTCTTACCTTTATTCTTTATACCATATTGAATCCCAAAAGCAAAGAGGCCTATGTGAGATAGGGATCCAATTCATGTGATACCTGCAGCACCTGCTCTAGTTGACTTTGTGCATTTTCTGCGTTATCACAATTTTGATTGCTATATTCCATCGCCTGACCAGAGGATGCGGTAATTTCCTCTGCCGCTGCAGACAGCTGAATAATATTATCCACAATCTGATTAT
>CAZYYO010000157.1:0-3544 GCA_964650965.1 uncultured Lachnospiraceae bacterium
GCACAGAGCTTAAGCCAATCGTGAATCCAGACCGAATTACTGCTGCGGAGAATCCAGAGATCGAAGCAGGAGGAACACCGGAGGAGGTGAAAGGGGATACTTATGTTTCTATGGATATAAAGGATAATCCAAAGCCAAGCCCCAAGGTCTATGCCGGCCAGGGTAAGATTTCCATAGAGGAGGTTAAGAACTGTATTCAATCTATTACCGTCACTTTGCTCTCTGGTACTACAGGAAAGAACTATGAGGTGGAAAGTCCTTTGGATAACCTGGTATTTGTGACAGGTGACGATTCTGGTACAGATATGGAAGTTACCTTGCCTGAGGATGGTATTGTGTATGTCAGATGGTATCGACCTGGAATTGCCAATCCTGCAAAAGCCGGAGAATCAATCCAGTGTGAGGTGTATGACTATAGCCTTATTCTTCAGCAACCGGGAGGAACGGCAGCCTATCCCCGTATTTTATCCAATGAAAAGAAGATAGATCTTACAGAGAAATATAGCGAGATTTTATCAGAAATGAAGCAGGATAAGACCTGTGTCAGTGACAATAATGTGATGAATAAGTTGTTTACAGGCTGGTATGATAATGATTCTGACAAGCGTTATATCCGTGCCTTCTCCTTTGACAAGGATATACAGCAGGATGAGAAGTCTTTGAAGGCGACAGCCTTTGAAGATGTACCGGACGGTTTTACCGTGGAATTAACCAAAGATGAGGGCAAGTATCAGCAGACCTTGACAGGTTATCAGGGATCAGAGAGTACCTTAGAGATTCCACAGGGAGTAACCAAGGTGGATGTGTCATCTATGGAAGCAAATTATGATGTGACAACAATCAGGATTCCCAGCTCCGTGCAGACCATTGATTTTGCGGCTCTAAAAGCAGCTTTCCCAAATTGTCAGACCTATCAGACTTTTGGAAATGAAGTGGATGAAGTCTATCATTCTGATGAAGATGATAAAGGGATTTTATACAAAACCACAGATGGGAAACTGGTTTTGGCTAGTATACCAGTGAATTACCAGAGCACGGAGATCGATTTGTCCCAAAAGACGGGAACCATGGATATTGCAAAGGATGTCTTTGCAGGATGTGAGGGGCAGGCTATGACTATTAAGGTATCAGAAAAGCTGCTGATTGAAAATGGATGGAGCTTTATTCCTGCCAATTATACCATTGAGATTCCATATGTAGAGAATAGTAACGATATGCTGTATATACGTTATCTGGCATCCTTACAGCAGCAAAATGATGATTTAATTCTTAAGGTTACTGATCATGAAGAAATTCCAGGTCTTTACACCTATAAGGATTTGTGTGTTTATCGAAATACTTCAGAACTGGCATTTGTATCTTCGTCAGTTAGAGAAGTCTTTACGGTTCCTCTACAGGCAACCACAATAAATAAAACGGCATTTGAAGATGCAACGAAGATTACCACATTAACGATAAGTGAGAATGTAACTACTATAGAGGATAAGGCATTCGCAGGCCTTACTGCTTTATCTGCTGTGATTGTGGATAAGCCATCAGCACTGGTAAATGTAGGAAAACCCTTTGATAGTGCAGCACAGTACGACAGTAATCTGCAGGTGTACTTGAAGGAAACGGTTACAGGGGATGCAGCCTATCAACGCTGGCTTCAGGCATTGCAGGAGATTGATGCCAAGAATCCGTCCCAACACATTCAGTGTGCAGCCAATGGTGTATATGTAGACAAGACTAGTGGCGGTATCTACTACGTGAATCAGGGAAAATATGTTCTGCAGTCTCTGCCTGCCACCACAATAAGCTATCAGGTTCCCGCAGGTATGAATCTGGTGGGAATTGACCCGGATGCTTTCCAGGGATGTGAAGATTTAATCTATATAGAATTGCCAGATTCCGTTACGACAATAACCAGCGGAACCTTCTCAAATTGCAGCCAACTGGAGATCCTTAATGTTCCACAGCAGCTGGAAGAGGTATGTCGGAAAGACACCAGCGAGATTGCTACCATGAAGCTGGTAGCAGGTAGAGGCAGCGTATACCAGGATCCTCAGAACTGGGGAGTATTCTACAGTAAGGATAAAAGCACCCTGTTGGCAGTTCGAAGTGATTATAGTAATGAAAGGCTTGTTCTGTTGTCAGAAACTACAATGATAGGAGAGAAAGCCTGTCAGAACTGTACATCCATTACAGAAGTAGCTGCTACTTCCGGAATAATTACCAGAATCGGAGAGAAAGCCTTTGCAGGTTGTACAAGCCTATCAAATCTGCCTGTGAATCCTGCAGGAGAAAATTTGGCAGGATATGAAACCATTGATTCTCAAGCCTTCCAAAGCTGTACCAAATTACAGGCTATAACAATACGAGGCAATCAACTCCAGATGGGTACGGAGGTTTTTGCAGATTGCACAGGCTTAATGAGTGTTACATTTGGCAAGGATAACAGCCCAGATTCTGTTCAGACTACAGGAATCAATACATTTAAAGGCTGCAGCAAGGTTGGGAGAGTGGACTTGTATAGTGTAGTAACAGAAATAGGAGAAGGAACCTTCCGTGATTGTACAGCACTGTCAAACTATGTAATTGGTGATGAGTCCAAAAATATGTTTGGTACAAAGGATACCCTGCGTAAAATTGGTGATTATGCATTTTCAAATTGTGTTAATCTTCGTATTGATGGGCAATTTAATCTGTATCATAATTTAGAGGAAGTGGGGGATTATGCCTTCTATAACTGTAAGAAGCTAGACTTTTGCAGCTTCCCTGCAACAACGAAATCGGTTGGCGCATATGCCTTTGCTCAGGAAAGTGCTTCAGAGGATGCGGATCAGACCAGCAGGTTTAGCCGCATTCAATTTGTGGAAGACAGCCAGTTAGAGAATATCGGAGAGGGAGCCTTTATGAATAATGGAAAGGCTGCTACGGTTGATCTTCAAGAGATTGAAAACCAGTCAGGGGTTACCATTGGAGATAAGGCTTTCTTAGGATGTAGCAATATTTCTACGGTGAACTGGGGTACAGACACCATCCAAAACATAGGAGCCCAGGCATTTGCTAATTGTAGTGACCTGCCCGCCTTCCTTCCCGGTACTCAGCAAAAGCTAAAAAGTATCGGAAGCAGTGCATTTGCAGGCTGCTCTTCCTTAGAAACAGTAGATGTAACAGGCTGCCCTCTGTTAACAGAGGTTTCACCTGGAATGTTTGACTATTACACAGAGAATGCCAAGGCAAGAAGTACCGGAGACGGTTGCACAAGCCTGACGGCAGTTTCTCTTGGCAGTAATATTGCCTCCATTGGAGCCCGCGCCTTCGCCAGTGCAGAGAAGCTGGAATCTCTTGAGTTGTTAAGTACCAGTAAGGTAGAAATTCAGACGGATGCTTTCTATCAGAAGGAAACAGAGGATGGTACCCTGCTGTTTGAGAAGCTGGCAATTACCGTTCCTGAGACAACAGACAACAAGCTAATGGAGACTTATCAGGCAGATACAGCGTGGAAAAGTGCTCTCACAGGGGAGAAGCAGGAGGCAGAGACGGATTATAGTCAACTGGA
>CAZYYO010000158.1:0-3524 GCA_964650965.1 uncultured Lachnospiraceae bacterium
CCAATCGGGGACAGATTGTATTCTTAGATACCCCGGGCATTCACCAGGCCAAGAACAAGCTGGGAGAATACATGGTAAATGTAGCTGAGCATACCTTAAATGAAGTGGATGTGATTCTATGGCTGGTAGAGCCATCTTCCTTTGTAGGAGCAGGAGACAAGCATATTATAGAGCAGCTTAAGAAGGTAAAGACACCGGTGATTCTGGTCATTAACAAGGTAGATACCGTAGACCCGGAGAAGATTGTAGCGGCTATTGATACCTACCGCAGGCTGTATGATTTCATGGAAATTGTACCATTGTCAGCATTGCGGGGACAGAATTGTGAAGTACTGCTAGAACAGATTTTCAAGTATCTGCCTTATGGACCACTGTTTTATGATGAAGATACCGTGACGGATCAGCCGGAGCGACAGATTGTTGCAGAAATTATTCGAGAGAAGGCACTGCACGCATTAGATGAGGAAATCCCTCATGGCATTGCTGTATCCATTGATTCCATGAAGGAACGTCAGGGTAAAGGGACAGGCATTATGGATATTGATGCTACCATTATCTGTGAACGGGATTCCCATAAGGGAATTATTATTGGAAAAGGTGGAGCAATGCTTAAGAAAATCGGAAGCAATGCCAGATTTGAAATAGAGCGTCTCTTAGATTCCAAGGTGAACCTGAAGCTGTGGGTGAAGGTGAAGAAGGATTGGAGAGATTCTGATTTTATGATTAAGAACTTCGGGTATAAGCAGGAAGATATTTAAGTTTTTTGATACTTCCATTATTTATCTCGTATATGAATTCACAATATGACTCATCCTATTCTTATCATATTCCAGGGGATATGATTGGTGTGTAACAGGTGATTACTACATGGCTGGGAGGCAATGGGATGAGTGATTTATGGAATGAATTTGAGAAAACGGGAAATGTAGAGGATTATCTGAAATTTCGCGGCGTGCTGCAGCAAGACATCACAGAGAATCAGGCAGCAATGGAAGAGAAGACGGCAGGGAGTATAGACCATGGGACAGAATATCACAGTGACCGGGATGGTGTTAACAGCCATGCCTGTGGGTGATTATGACAAGAGAATAACAATTCTGACCCGGGAGCGGGGCAAGATTACGGCCTTTGCCAGAGGAGCCAGACGCTCTAACAGCCAGATTTTAGCAGCCAGTAATCCCTTTGTTTTCGGCAGCTTTGAGGTCTTTGAGGGACGTAATACATATACCATGACCAAGGCAGAGGTAAGCAATTATTTTCGGGAGCTGACTTCTAACTATGATATGGTTTGCTACGCTGCCTATTTTACAGAAATTGCAGAGTATTACGGACAGGAGAATACAGATGAGCGGGAACGGTTAAAGCTGCTGTATCAGTCCTTACGGGCATTGGAAAGTGAGAAATTTCCATTTTCCCTGATTCGTAATATCTATGAATTAAAGACCATGGTTATTAACGGAGAATACCCTAATGTATTCTCCTGTTTTCAATGTGGGAAGGAAGAACATTTAACCGCCTTCTCTGTTCGTCTCAGGGGAGTTGTGTGTCAGGATTGCATGAAGGAGGCAGGAGGGACGCCCATAAGTCAGTCCCTGTTATATGCCCTGCAGTATATCATATCTTCCCCCATTCAAAAGCTGTATACCTTTATGCTTACACCCCAGGTATTAGAGGAATTTACAGCATTTATGAAGAAATACCAGGTGGCCTATCAGGAGCATACATATAAATCGGAAAGCTTCCTAAACGACTTGTAAAAAGAAGGAAATAATAGTATAATGAGCGGGATTGACAGGACATAAAATGTGGCGTTAACCCATAGGTATTACATGGGCTGATGTTCCCAAGGAGGAAAGAACATGAACAATTCAGGCACGCAGACAGCGAGAGAAAATGGCCGTGCTAGAAGACCAAAGGAAACCAGAAAGAAACCTACCAGAAAAGATATTATCCGCAGAAGAAAAATGTTACTGGCAGCTCTTATTGTAGTAGTGATTCTTGTAATAGCAGCTGTGGTATGTATCGTAACCGGTGTTTTTGATAAGAAGGCACAGGTGAGTACCTTAAGCTTTCAGAAGGATGGAACCATTATCAGCGAAGAAGTAAGCAGCTTTGATAAGGATTATTATGCCAAGGGCGAATTAAAGTCTTATACCAAGGATGCTATTAAGGAATACACCACAGAGCATGGTGCCAAAACCATTAAATACAAGAAGATGTCAGTAAGTGATGACAGTGCTTATCTGAAGCTGATTTATGCATCGGCAGAGGATTACGGACAGTTTACCGGATATGGTCTGTATCAGGGAACCATCAAGGAAGCCCAGGAGGCAGGACTTACCTTTGAGGATGCTTTTGTAGCAGTGAAGGATGGTAAGAAGCTTGACATTACACCAGCAGAGGATGTGGTTGCCAACGGAGATTATAAGGTAATTGCCATTAAGCAGAATGTTACAGTTACGGTAGACGGAACCATTTGCTATGTGTCAGATGCCTGTACCAGGGTAAATGATAAGAACAGCGTGACAATCTCTCAGCCAGATGGTAATGAAGATGCGACACAGTTGACATACATTATATATAAATAAGAGAAGCAAAAGGAGAAGATGAAGATGGAAAAGACAATGGAGAAAATCGTAGCCGTAGCAAAAGCCAGAGGATTTGTGTATCCCGGCTCTGAAATCTATGGTGGATTAGCAAATACATGGGATTATGGTAATCTTGGCGTAGAATTAAAGAACAATGTAAAACGTGCATGGTGGCAGAAATTCATTATGGAGAATCCATACAATGTAGGTGTGGATTGTGCCATTCTTATGAATCCTCAGACCTGGGTAGCCAGCGGACATCTTGGCGGATTCTCAGATCCATTAATGGATTGTAAGGAATGTCATGAGCGTTTTCGTGCAGACAAGATTATTGAGGATTTTGCCCAGAATAATGGAATTACCTTAGCGTCTTCTGTAGATGGATGGACCAATGAAGAAATGGTAGCCTTTATTGAAGAGCATCAGATTCCATGTCCTACCTGTGGAAAACACAACTTTACAGATATTCGTCAGTTTAACCTGATGTTTAAAACCTTCCAGGGTGTTACTGAGGATGCCAAGAATACAGTATATTTAAGACCGGAAACAGCACAGGGAATCTTTGTTAATTTCAAAAATGTACAGAGAACCTCCAGAAAGAAGCTGCCATTTGGAATTGGTCAGATTGGTAAATCCTTCCGTAATGAGATTACACCTGGTAACTTTACCTTCCGTACCAGAGAATTTGAACAGATGGAATTGGAATTCTTCTGCGAACCAGGCACGGATATGGAATGGTTCCAGTATTGGAGAGGTTTCTGCCGTGATTGGCTGCTTTCTCTCGGAATCAAGGAAGAAGAGATGCGTCTTCGTGACCATGATGCAGAGGAATTGTCCTTCTATTCTAAGGGAACTACCGATATTGAATTCCTGTTCCCATTTGGCTGGGGAGAATTATGGGGCATTGCTGACAGAACAGATTATGACCTGACCCAG
>CAZYYO010000159.1:0-3500 GCA_964650965.1 uncultured Lachnospiraceae bacterium
GAAGCTCCATTGGTATAATCCAAGGAGACAGCAACCCAGATTGCTTCCTCTTCGCTGGTATTTGTAAGGGTTGGCTCTTTGGTAATCACCTTTCCGGGAGTGTACCTGCTGGCCTCATCCGGGTTGAATTTCTCTTCAATTTCTATGGTAATATTCTTACTGCTGGAAAATGTATTGGTTTTTGTCTCTGTAACATTGGATAGAAGCGCCAGGGTTCCTCCAATTGCTACTACTGCAGTTAATGCCACTGCACCTAAGGTTGTAAGTACTTGCTTCTTGTTTTTCATTGCTCTCCTCCATTTTGATGGCAAATTTTTTTCTTATTTATCTTAAAAAGGCAATGCCTTCTTAATTCTGAATGAAATCTAATAACATGGTTCCTGCATCTTCTGCTGCTACATTTGCAGCCTGAATGGCATATCCGGTTACTTCAATGGCAAATCTTGGCATGGTTCCATCTTCTGCCGGTGCAAGGTCGATACTTAGCGGCACACTGGTAAATATTTCCGGAGTTTCTTCTCCTACAGGCAGTACCGTTCCCTGCTGGGTATTGCTTCCATACAGGTAGATTTGATCCTTACTGTCTGAATCAGACAACCGTGTAAATTGATTGCTGAACTGGATGCCATTCTCCTGTAACAACGTATCTGCAAACTGTTCATAGGTGACCTGAACCTTAGCATCCTCATTCCAGATATAATATTGAAGCTTCATTGCTGTATATACCGGCTCCTGCTGAGTTCCTGTATTCTTAATGATTGGATTCTTTGGAATAGCATCTCCTGGAACATATCTGGCAGCTTGATTGAATCCCAATGCACTACCGGCATTCATTGCCTGGGTTCCCCCTAAGTAATCCTCATCTGATACATTTTCAAAGGTGTATCCATCCCACAAAGGTTCTCTTAGTGATATTCCAATGGACTTGTTGGATGAAAATGTATTCTGCACAGTCTCTGTGGTCTTATGCAGGTATGCCAGCGTACCTCCCACCAGCATGGTTACCAAAAGGACTCCGCTAACCAGTGCTGCAAGCATCTTCTTATTTCTGTTCATGCGATTCTCTCCCATTTCTTCTGATTACTTTTACACGACCTATTCTATTCGGTAGAAGTCACATTATGGTCACAGGAGAAATTCTCACCGGTTTTTCTTTTTATTATTTCCAGGCACTATCGTAAGTGCTTTGTTGTTTTGCAGCTACGCCCTCTGTTAAAACCTGCAGCTGAAGCGTTGTTCCTTCTGGAATTTCGCCGTTGTATTTTACTTTACAAATCAAATTGCCTGAGGACTGTCCCGGGGTCAGTGCATTGGTATAGTAATAATATTTCTCCCCGCCTACGGTCTTGGCCACCCAGTGGTCATCTGCCATCTCGTACTCTATCAGGCTCATATCTGCCGGCACACTACTTCCGTTAGCATCTCGAAATACTGGAACAAGCCGCACTCGTACATAGGTGTCTAACGTATCTAATGGATTACCATCCTTATCTGTATTTTTGTTTATTACCTGGACTCTTTTATCTACCCATTCTCCGGAGGTTATCTTATCCCAGGTATCGTTTGTTCCTGTTTCATAGACGGTTCCGTCTTCCTTCACTGCTACATTTACAATCGCTCCCTGAAACATATTCGACGCCTGAATACTTCTTGCCTTCAACAATGCAAAGGTTCCTCCCACAGCTGCTGTAAGTATCATTCCAGAACATATGATTCCTAGAATGATTCTTCGATTCCTTCCATGCTTCATTTCACACCTCCCTGAAGTCTCCTGCTGGGTTTTCCGTTTTCACTATGATCTTGTTTCTTCTCCTGTGCATCCTTTGCTCCCAGCAGATCTGTTAACCATGTAAGAAGCAGTAATACCATTACTGCCGTTGCAATCACAATCATTCCTGTTCTTCCTGATGCGTATACTGCCACATATCCCAGCAGTGGAATGGTAAATAATGGAATTCCCACCACGTTGGTATAATTGACCTGACCGCCATCTGTCACTTCATTGGCATCTCCCTTTGTCTGAAAGGTCTGAGCCGCCTCATCCTTCGCCACCACTCGATGGGTAACCATCGTATCCTCACTAATTTTATAGGTCATGGCATCTCCCACCTGAATCTGCGATGGTTCAACCTGCTTTACATATATCAGGCTTCCCACATGATAGGTTGGCTCCATACTGCCACTTAAGACTGCCAGGGGCTTTAGTCCTATGATTCTTGGTAGAAACAGGACTGCTACCAGTGCCAGGAGGAGGATGAGTATGACGTTGCTTATGAGTTTTGTTAGTTTTTTCATTTCTTGTCTCCCGTTTTGAACATCTGTGCTTTCTGCGTAGTAATCTGAGTATTACTATAATGGGGGGTGGTCACATGGCGGTCATATGAGGGTGGGGTGGGAAGGGAATCGGCAGATTGCACCTGTACGGTATATTTTTTGAGGCTCCCATATTCGGAAATAAGATAGGCTAAGCATTCCTGGCGATGGCTTTGATGTGTGGGACGCAAGCGGCTTAAATTCGCCATCCATGGCTCAGTTTAAGCCTTTCACAGACATCCTGTCTGTGAATTGCTGGTTGGCGTAGGAATGCTAAGCCTATCTAATTTCCTGCTATAGTCGTCAAAAAATATACCGGACAGGTGCAATCTGCCTATTTACGATTCCGACGGTTGGCATTTAAGGGCGTGAAAAAAAGACCCATGGGGAAGCTTCCGACGGTTGCCGGGCTTCTCTATGGGTCTTTTTTTGTTGGTCTTCTTCATTGCTCTTTTCTAACGTCTCTTCTGAGGAAAGTAACCCTTTTCTGATGATTCTGGGCTACTGGGGGTTACTTTCTAGTTTTAATTCTTCTAGTCCAGTGTTTGTTACCTTACAAACGGCGGCTCCTGGAATAATGAATACGATTTTTCCTTTTGCAGTCTTGCTGATTCGGTCGTACATTCGGCCGGCACTCATGGATTCTCCCTGGACTGTGTAGGGACTATTAGCTACATATCCGCATTTTCCAAGTCCCTTCACTTTTACCATAATTGCTTCACTGTCATTCTCGTTATCAGGTTCTTTTTCCAGTTTGACCTTCATTCCTTTTTTCATAAATTCGGTGCCAAAATAATGATTACATCCTGCTATTGTAAAATACATCTCACTCATTTTTCCACCCCCTAAAATTCATCATAGTCATCTGAATCTAACCCAGCTTCTTCTAATGCTTCCCTACGTTCATCTTCGTCCATGAATTCCAGCTCATCCATATCCAAACCAGATAACTCAAGTTCCTCTTGCTGCGCACATTCCTCTTCTGCATCCATGATTGCTGTAACGGTTGCCAAGGCTGTTGCTTTTTCCAATGTGTCTAATTCTCCATCACCATTGAAGTCAAATAAATTTCCGAATCCTTCCATACTCTTATCCTCCTATGAATTTTGAATGTATCTTGCTGTTGCTTGTTGCTTATTTCTTAAGCTTGATTTCATTCTAAACTCATAGGTGTCCATTTGGATGGG
>CAZYYO010000160.1:0-3500 GCA_964650965.1 uncultured Lachnospiraceae bacterium
ATTTTCGCTTCACAGACAGAAGCAATTCTATCTAATCCAATCCATATTATTTTGATTTCGATTCCATTGATTATACAGACATTCCTTATTTTTGGAGTTACATTTGGAATATCAAGAATATGCAAATTGCCTTATGATGTTGCAGCTCCTGCAGGTATGATTGGGGCGTCAAATTTCTTTGAACTTGCAGTAGCAGTAGCGATTGCTTTATTTGGAACGACAAGTCCAGCAGCATTAGCTACAACAGTAGGCGTTTTGACAGAAGTTCCTGTTATGTTGCTGTTAGTGAAATTTGCTAATAGTAAGAAAGGGTGGTTCAATTATGTATAAAAAGAAAGTAGCATTTATATGTGTTCATAACTCATGTAGAAGTCAAATAGCAGAAGCACTAGGAAGGCATTTAGCATCGGATGTGTTTGAAAGCCATTAGGCGGGAACAGAAACAAAGCCTCAAATCAATCAAGATGCAGTTCGTATTTTGGTATACGGTAAACCATGAGTACTAGCTCAAATGTTGACCGCCAAGTTGGCGGTCTGGTTTACTTAGTTGTTTTTATTTTACAGATTTCTGGGATCTGTTCCGACCACGGCAGCAGATCTTTTAAGAAATTCTGGTTTGTGTCACCTTGATGTTCCATCAATTCCGTAAGTAAAAATTCAAGATATCGGAATGGATTCAAATGGTTCGCTTTTGCTGTTTCTGTAAGACTGTATACGATTGCACTTGCTTTTGCTCCATCTACTGAATCAATCAATCGCCAGGTATGCTTATGTACACAGAAGGTGCGTAATGCTGATTCTGTTGCATTGTTGTCAAGTGGCAGATCTCCATCATTTAGGAACTCTTTTAGGTTCGTCTCATGATTGAGGCAGTAATGAATGCCGTCCAGGGTTTTGCTTTTTGAGAGACAATTCTGTTCTTTGATGTCTTTTGCCCATGCAAAGAAGGCCTCAACCAGTGGCTTTACGGTGAGCTGTCGTTCCTGTTTCCTTTGCTCAGGAGAGAGATCTGATAACTCATTATCAAGATGATAGATCGCCGCGATCTGCTTCAGTGCCTGATACGCGATGGTATCTTTTGCAGTTTCCCGCTTTTCTTTCGGGATTGCCTTGATAGCTTCTGCAAATCTGCGCCTACCGTGTGCCCAGCATCCTGCAAATACGATATCTGGATTCTTCCGATCCATGGAATCATACACTGAATAAGCATCTGTCACCAGCGTCCCATGGAAATCCTTTAGGAATTCCTGTGGATGGGCGGCCTTACGAGTCTTTTGATACTCGTAAAGAATGATAGGTGTCTCTTTATAGCATTTGCCGGTGCGGTACACCCACATAAAGCTTTTGCTATTGGCAGGACGTCCATCCTTTGTTACGAACACTGGCGTCTCATCTGCTTGAAGAATGCGAAAAGTAAGCAGTTCTTTTTGCAGATAATCAAACATGATTCCAAGGTAACGTTCTGCACACTGGATTACCCAATTCGCAAGGACCTGTTTTGAGATATGGATATCATTTCGTAAATACTCTTTATGAATACGCTCCAATGGCATACCATTGACGTACTTTGCATTGTATACACTTGCAACGAGTGACGGTGTTGCAATACTGTTGCGAAGAAGACTCTTTGGACGATCTGCTTTAACAATCGTCTGATTGTCTTTCCCAGCATAAACTGCCACATGATGTTCTTCCACCGTGTAGACAGCTGGTTCAACCTTGACTCTTTTGAAGACTTCACCTGGAAGCTGCTTCCAACCATTCACACCAAAGATCTCGTTCAGTTGTTCTTCAGATAACATATGCTGGATTTCCTGCACAGGTAATCCTTCCAAATCTTTCTCTCGTTTACCGACCTGCTTCTTTTTCTTAGTAGGAAGAACATCTTCCTCAGCAGGTTCTACTACATAGAGTGTTTCAGTAAGTGCTTCTGCTTTGTTGAAGATGAAATCAAGACCTAATTGTCCATCAATGACTTCGAGCTTTTCAGAAGAGCGACCAAAGCGTTGATTATTGGCAGCTGCCATTTGTTCAATCAATCGCTCCATGTTCTGGTTCAATTGCTCCAACTGATCCTGCATGGAAAGAATAATAATCTTCAGTGAGTCTGCACTTAACGTATTCAGTTCGTCAACGGTGTACTTTTTTGCCATTTATCGCTCCTTTTCTGACATCTATTATACGATAAATGCAGAGAAATAGCGAACTTGATTCAAAAGAGCAGTTGGCATTTTGACGGTGCATAACTCTTCAAAAAACTAAGAAAACTAGCTAGTTTTTCTGGTTTTTTAGAGGCTTATCCACTTGTATTAGTTTTACTAACCATACAGAGATGATTCGTTCACAATAGAAGAATGAAGTAGTGGATAACCAGGTTTTTCTGAAGAATTGCAGCAATCGAAGCTATTTTATTTTCTACGAATTGCACAAAAACTATAGCAACTTTGAGCGTTGGACCTCTTCAATCGGTTTCTTTGCAATAACCTCGATTCCCTTCATCAATAGCTGATATTGTTCCTGAGAGATTGCAATCGCTTCTTCGGTTGTCCGTGGCCAATTGAAACCACCAATTTCCAGTCTTTTATAAAGTAAAAGAAAGCCATCGCCTTCCCAGATCAGACCTTTAATACGATCTGTTCGCTTCCCACAGAAGAGAAATAAAGTGTTCTTTTGGAACGGATCCAAATCGAAGTTGTATTTCACAATGGATGCCAACCCATCAATTCCACGGCGTAAGTCAGTATAGCCGGTGGCAAGATAAATCTTTTGGAATCCATATGCATCATTGAACATAGGATAATGCCCCTAAAAGTCGATGCAGGAATTCATCTGATGCGGAATCAACGATTTCAATGGTACTTCCATTAACAAGGATTCTGGCTGAAATGTTTGATGAAGCAGTTTCTTGTACCTTTGGTAATGTAGGAACTTCAACAAATCCAACCTCGTGATTCACTGGTTTTGAAACCATCTGATGATCATAAGCGTTTTCACGAATCCGTCGTTGCCAGTAATAAAAAGACTTTTCATTCACGTGGTTTTGTAAGCACCATTCTTTTTTCGATAAACCGCTTGAAAGGCAGTCTTGAATGAGCTTGGTCCAATTGGCCATTCTCATTTCATGAGTAATCTTGTCCATGAGATAATCCTCCTTAAAGTTTTGAGGTAATTATCTCATGAATACAACTAATTAACACGGTACTGACTATTTACCGTATACGTATTTTGAAAGAGTTGTATGGAATCGATATGGAGAAGGAACAGTATTCTAAATTGATTAAAGATATTCCAGAGCCGGATATTGCAATTTCAATGGGATGTAATGTAGGCTGTCCATTTATAGGAAGACCTTTTGATGATAATTGGGGATTAGAAGATCCAACAGGAAAATCGGATGATGAATTTATTCAAGTCATAAAACAAATTGAAGCGAACGTTCTTTGGCTAAGAAAAAGTGTAAGTAATTCTATGAACTCTCAAATATAGAATAGATACACCCA
>CAZYYO010000161.1:0-3469 GCA_964650965.1 uncultured Lachnospiraceae bacterium
CAGCGCCTGTCTGAGGATTTCTTCCTGTTCTAGCTGCTCTCTCAGAAACTTCGAAAGTACCAAATCCAACTAACTGGATTTTCTCACCCTTCTTTAATTCTTCTGCAACAACATCGGTAAATGCCTTTAATGCTGCTTCTGCATCTTTCTTTGAGATTTCTGCTTTTCCAGCCATAGCTGCTACTAATTCTGATTTGTTCATGTTTAACTTCCTCCTCTGGAATTCTAAAAATATATTAAATTAGAGTCATCTCTCTAAAATAACTACAAAATTATTTATAATTCTTTTACGTTGATTTGTCAAGGAAAACGCCCATATTTATAAGGTTTTTTCGACATTTGACAGAATGTCACAAAAATATCTCTGGAAGTTTGTCCAATTATACCCCAGACATTTTTTACATCATTGGTTCTATCATTCCATTGATGGCAAGCCGCAGCACTGCCGATTTTTCATCTGCATCTGCTAAGGACACTCCCTTAATGCCAAAATAGAATTTCACCTTAGGTTCTGTTCCAGATGGGCGAACGCATACCCAGGCATCCTCTGTCATTTCATAATATAATACATTGGATGCTGGCAGCCCTGTTGCTGAAACTGTTCCATCCACCAGACTGGTAATCGTATCCTTCTTATAATCTCTTACAGCCGTTACCTGGTAATTTCCAATGGTCTTAGGTGGATTATTCCGCAGGGTATTCATTACCTTTTGTATCTTCTCTAAGCCTTCGATTCCTGCAGAAGTAACTGCAATGATATCATCCTTATAATACCCATGTTTTTCATAGAGCTCTAGCATTGCCTGCCACAAAGTCATGTGCTTCGTCTTATAATATGCTGCCGCTTCACACAGCGTCATACTAGCTACGATGGCATCCTTATCTCTTGCATAGGTTCCTGTAAGACAGCCATAGCTCTCCTCCATTCCGAAGAGATAGGTTCCCTTGCCAGTGTGTTCAAATTCTAAAATCTTTTGTCCAATGAATTTAAATCCTGTCAATACCTCGATTAACTGCACACCGTAAGATTTGGCAATGGCATCTGCAAGATTGGTAGTAACAATGGATTTTACAAATGCGCCATCCTCAGGCAAACCATATAATGCCTTTCTCTGTCCAATGACATAGTCTCCAATCAGGCATCCGGACATATTTCCTGTAAGGCAATGATACTCTCCTGTTTTGGCATCCTTCACATATACACCAAGACGATCGGCATCTGGGTCTGTTGCCAATACTAAATCCGCATCCACCTTTTCAGCCAATGCTAGTCCTAGGGTAAACGCTTCCTTTGCTTCTGGATTCGGATAGCTCACCGTTGGAAATTCGCCATCTGGCAGCTCCTGCTCTGGCACTACATACACATGTTCAAAACCTAATTCCTGTAACACCCTTCTTACCGGAATATTCCCAGTTCCATGAAGTGGGGAATAAACAATTTTAAGTTCCTTACCCATACCATTTGCAATACATTCCGGATGAAGAACCAGCTTCTTTAATTCTGCAATATAGCTGTCATCAATATCTGCTCCAATGACCTGATACAATCCCTTTGCAACAGCCTCTTCCTTGTCCATTGTTTTGTGAGCTGCATAATCACTGGCTGCTTTTACTTCGTCCATAATGCCTGTGTCATGAGGGGGCGTAATCTGCGCTCCATCCTCCCAGTATACTTTATAACCATTGTATTCTGGTGGATTGTGGCTGGCAGTAATATTAATTCCAGCAATCGTATTTAGCTTACGCACAGCATAGGATAACTCCGGTGTTGGGCGGAGGCTTTCAAAAACATATGCCTTAATTCCATTAGCGGCCAAACAGCAGGCTGCTTCATCTGCAAACTCCGGCGACATTCTTCTAGAATCATATGCGATAGCAACCCCTCTGCCTTCCTGATGAACCTTATGAATATAATTCGCCAATCCTTGTGTTGCTCTTCTAACGGTATAAATGTTCATACGATTGGTTCCTGCACCGATAATCCCCCGCAGACCTGCCGTACCGAATTCCAAATCCATATAGAAGCGCTCTTCAATTTCCTTCTCGTCCCCTCCAATACTGGTTAATTCCTGTTTGGTTGCAGTATCAAAAACATCACTGTCTAACCATGATTGATAGTTCTCTTTGTAATTCATAAATGCTCCTCCTCCGTTTTGATCATTTGTATAAAATTGCTCTGCTAATCCGAAGACAGCATGGAGCTAATCATATCCGAAATGGTAGATAAATAGTCCACCTCTGCATCTGTTGCATCGCTGGTAGTAGATGAACTGGACTCCTCATCCTCCTGGTCCTCATCCTCGTCTTTCGTAGTGGTTGACGTTGATGTATTTGTAGTAGCTTCCTCTTCATCTGTAAGATCCAGGACAATGGTAGCACTGGCAGAATTAACGACCAATGTTTTCTCCCAAGTATCATATCCATCTGCTACCACCTTTAAGCTATGTTTTCCATACTTCACCTGCGTGGCTTCGTTGGCATTGACAAGCACATTATCTAGGTAAATTGACGCCTGAGCCACGCTTACCTGAAAGCTTAAGGTACAATATTTTGGTCCCTCTCCCTGAAGCTGAGACAAATCCAGCTCTGTAATTTCATTCCTTGTAATTGTTACAGGTGTGGTTCCCCCATATCCATCATTTGCCACTGTTACATTGTAGGTACCTTCCGGCACTTCAATGGTAATGTCTCCCGTAATCATTGTATAGATACGATTACCAATTCCCATCAGACTATTGGTAAAAGCACTTGTATGATTTAATTTCAAATATCCATGGCCTGTAATCACTGCTATGGATAAGATGTTTTTATCCTGCCCCACTACCCGCAGCATATCATCTTGGCCAATCTGATCTATTGAGATTTCTTCCTGATCAGAAAACACGTGGGTATCCTTGGTAATTCGATAAAGAGTGTCTCCAATGGTAAGGGCATTCTCCGCAATGGAGAAGTTCTTCACCTCATCATTACGCCAGACCTGATCCGACAGCTGCACGCTGCTTAGCGCCTTGGAATCCAATAATTCTCCCAGTGTTACTATCAGTCCTGGATGGAAATTCATGCTGCTAGTGCTATTCCCATATTTGTCCTGAAATTTGGTGGTTAGGGAATAGGAATATCTTAATAATTTACCGCTATCTAAGGACAACAGGGAAATGGTCTCCTCTAACGTATTCAATTCTTCAATCATATAAAGCGTGTCTGGTGATTCCTTCTGCTCTTGTTTCTGCTGATTCTTCAATACTGAACCTGTACGATAGGTCGTAAGACTTCCTTCTTTTTGCCCACATCCGGCAGTCATCAGCAAAACAATAAGACACAGTAATAGCAGAAAGACTGTTTTTCTCTTGCTTTTCTTCATAGGCACCTCTTAGGTATGATTATACTCTATCGACCTAAATAAAACAATATTTCCAAAAACTGTTTCCGCTGCTTTTCCTGAGCCTTCATTCGGGATAATTTGTCTGTA
>CAZYYO010000162.1:0-3420 GCA_964650965.1 uncultured Lachnospiraceae bacterium
TGTTCTCGCAAAGTGACCGAAAAGAGAAGAAAAAGGCAATTTCCAACGGAGTAAACGTCCAAGTGGTTGTGAGGGTGTAGTTCGGAAACACAAAAATCTGTCATTCATATTTCATCAAAAATAACTAACAATTCAATAAAGTAACAAAGTGGTCTGAGCCGCTTATTTTCAAGTGTTTTTGAAAGTAAGCGGCTCTTTTGCGTTCTCGGATAAATGTACGAGAATGAGTGATTTTAACGGAGGTAATTGATTTTATGAAGAAAAAAGAAGAATTGTATTCTTTTCCAAAACAAGAGCATAGTGCTGTGGTGGAAACAGATATCAAAATAGTTCCCATAGCGGAATTACAGGACTTTGAGGGGCATCCCTTTAAGGTAGAAAACGATATGGCATTGTTTGAACTCATGCAGAGTATCGAAAAAGAAGGTGTGATTGTTCCGGCTCTGGCAAGACCCAATGCTGGTGGCGGTTATGAACTAATTGCAGGTCATAGAAGAAAGGCTGCGTGCAAATGGGCAGGGCTTGAGGTTATGCCTGTGGTGATTCGTGATTTGGATGATAATCAGGCTGTGATTGCAATGGTGGATAGCAATCTGCAAAGAGAGCATCTGAAACCCAGCGAGAAAGCATTTGCTTATAATATGAAGCTTGAGGCGATGAAGAGACAGGGAGCAAGAACTGATTTAACTTCTTCCCAAGTTGGGAAAAAGTTATCTTCGTCACAAGTTGGGACAGCAACCTCGGTTCAAGATGGACCGAAGTTGGAGAATCCTACAATGAAGATATATCCTTTGCAGTCTGGTCATAATGAAGTTGGAAATTGGATAATTCAGCAGGATGAAACTACAGAGAGGGCTATTAATAGCAATGAGGCTTTGGCTAAACAGATGGGTGAGAGCCGTATGACCATTCAGCGTTATATCCGCCTTACCAATCTTATCCCTAGGCTTCTTGATATGGTAGATGAAGGAAAGATTGCTTTTACTATAGCGGTTGAAATTTCCTATTTGACAGAGGAAGAGCAGTACGAGCTTTATGAGGTTATGAACATGGAGCAGTGTACGCCGTCCTTATCACAGGCAAACCGAATGAAGCGTATGAGCCAGTCGGGAGAGTTAGATATGGATGGGATGTTTCTGATATTAGAGCAGGAAAAGCCAAATCAGAGGGAGCAGATTAAGCTTCGTGCAGATACTTTGGCGAAGTATTTCCCAGAGGATTATACACCGAAGCAAAAGACGGATTTAATTGAGCGTCTTGTGAAGGAATGGTATGAGAAGCAGGAACTTGAAAAAACGCAAGTCCTTGGTAACAGCCGGGGCAGAGCAAGATAGGGAGGTAGTGACAATGAGCAGAAAATTATCTTTATATGAAGCAATGGGCGGCACTTATACAGAGGTGAATGGTATTCTTTATCCGAATATTAGTGTTGAAGCCAAGGAATCGGATATGGATTCGGCTATATCATCGACTGATATCGGGAAATATGGTCACCTGTGGATTTTTTATCTAAAAGAAAATCATCCAGACAGGTATTGTCACCACATTAGAATGGGTCAGCTTTATATTAAGGCAAAGGAAGTGAATGAAGAGGCTTATAAGATGCTGGATATGGTTGTAGAGAAGTATCTGGCAAAGCATAAGCCGAAGGATACACATTCCACGATGGAGATGTGGAAATTAAGAGAGCAGGCGAAGCAGTTTGCGGAGGAGGTCATTTATGGAGAGATTGTTTACAAGTATCACTAATGCAGGAATGACTGCAACACAGAATGAAAAATTTATGCAGACCGGTTTCTATGCCGAAGAAAGAGAGGATTTTATGAGAGAAAATTATTTTATGAATGAAACAACTATGGCACCTGTTAAGATTGCACTGGATCATGGCTGGAGTTCCATTAAGGGAGAGCATACCTTTATGGAGACTTCCGTGGTTCCGGTGGATTATGAACCCCTTACCAAGAACGGACTTTTAGAGTATAAGGGTAAAAAGTATATCGTGGGACAGGGCAGACTTGGAAAGCAGGCAACCAAGACGGAAAATGAGAACTATTTTCTGTTGACCCTTGCAGGCATTGCCAAGGAATTGCAGTATCAGGGCAAGGCAGGAGCAGAACATGTGGAATTATATGCTGGCGTTCCTCTGACCTTGTTTGGTGCGGAGCGCAAGGAGTTCCGTGATTATCTGTGGCACAAGGAGAGGATTTCTTTTTCCTTAGAGGGAGTGCATTATTCCTTATTTATGGATAAGGTGAAGATTTATGCCCAGTGTTATGCAGCTATTGCCAACCGTATGGGAGATATGGACAGACTTCGTTGTGTGGATTTGGGTTCCTGGACCTTGGATGTACTAAGTGTCCGTGACAGAATCCCTATGGATAAGGATGCTTACACCTATGAGCTTGGGTTGATTACTACCATTGAGCGTATTAAAAAGGATGCCCTTCCCAAGTTAAAGTGCGAAATTCCCGAGGATGACATTATTGATGTTATCCGTGGAAAGCAGTCCAATGTAAATGCTGATTTTATCTCTTTTATTGAGAAGGGGTTACAGCAGTATGTAGATGAGGTGGAAGCGAAGCTTCGAGAGATTAAGGTGGATTTACTGCATGAGAATATCGTATATGTGGGCGGTGGTGCCTGTGTGATGAAGCGTTTTGGCAGAACGCAGGGCAGGAACATCCAGTATGTAACGGATGTGAAAGCAAATGCTCTCGGCTACCGTTATCTTGCAGAAAATCTGGGATAGGAGGCTCTTATGGGAAATGCAATATCCTTTCGGTTGAATCCGAAATGTGAAAGTGACAGAAAAATCCTTGCGTGGCTGGAGGAAAAATCCAGCCAGCCGGGATATCTAAATCAGACAGAGCTTATCAAGCAGGCATTGCGTTTGGCTATGGAAAGTGAGCAAAGGGGTATTCGGGAAAAAGAAACCACGGAGTGGATGGAGCAGGCAATCAAAAGCATGGCAGAGGAATTTACCAAGGTGGTGCAGGAATCATCACAGAATGTGGCTAACAATATGTTTGCCGGAGTTCTGGGGGCAATGGCTCAGCAGATGAATATGGGAGTTGTTCCTATGGCTCCTATGCAGATGGCTGGTGCAGTAACGAATGGTATGACAGTTACTATGCCTAATGTAATGCAGGCTCATGGAATGGTTCCTGTATCAGAGCCAACGGTTCCCGATAATGAACTTGCCGCAGATACTTCCAATGCTATGGATAGTACCACAAGAGATATGCTTGGAAGTCTGTTTGATATGGATGATGAGTAAGAAAAAAGAATATCACAGTATGACAGACTGTCTTACAAAAAGGTGCCTTGTATGAGGAAATTGCCTTATCTGTAAGACAGTTTTTTTATATGGGAAAAGCTGTGATACGAAATTCTTACGAAGCCAGCCAAGCCTTTGGCAAA
>CAZYYO010000163.1:0-3399 GCA_964650965.1 uncultured Lachnospiraceae bacterium
TTATCAAAAAGTTTAATGAAATAATTGTCCCATTGCACGACAAAATATCTTTAATGATGATGGATAGTTTCAATTACCTTGATAGTAGAGACAAGTTAATGCCACACTTGTTTCACGACAAGCTTAAATTATGAATAGACTTATTATTTTAGGTAACGGCTTTGACATTGCTCATGGTCTCAATACCAGTTATATGGACTTCATAAACTGGTATTGGGAAAAGAGGCTGAATGCCCTTTTGACAGAGCAGTCTCCTATCTCCGATGATTGCTTGTGTAAGTTGGAAATAACGAATACAAAAGACTGTGCAAGTTGGTCTAACTTCTTCTTCTTCAATTCTTATAGGGACTTGATAACCAGAGAGTGGAAAATTCCACCATCAGATATTATAAACGGTATTAAGGATAATACGGATGACTTTTCTGTAATGTGTTCCAGATTCTTTGAGACAATTCTGCAATCCATAGAAACGAGAGGTTGGGTTGATATTGAAAACGACTACTATCAGCTGTTGAAAGGGTGTTCCGAAAACGCTGATTGTGGCTATGCAGTGAAGGAACTGAATGAACAGCTGGCATATTTACAGGACATGCTAGTGGAATATCTTCGTACCATCGGGACGAATCGATATAAAAAAGAGTTGCATAATTCAATGATAGAGTTCTTTGACCCTGCTGATTTTTCAACAGAAGGGAAAAAGAAAGCATTGGAGAATATAGGGATTGAAAGTATAAACCTTGAAGATGTTCAATATAACTTTGAGGAGCAAAAGAAACTGAGGCCTGAGCGTATCATGCTACTGAGCTTCAATTACACAGCAACCGCCAAGAATTACAATAATTTCAATCTTGAACATAACTACATTCATGGCGAGTTGGAACACCCAGAGAATATCATCTTTGGCTATGGTGATGAACTTGACAGGCATTATCAAGACATTCTCGACAGGAACGACAATGAATTGTTGAAGAATGTCAAGTCGGTGAAGTATCTTGAAACAAGACATTACCACGATATGCTGGAGTTCCTGATGTCAGCCCCATTCCAAGTGTTGATCATGGGACACTCCTGCGGCAATTCCGACAGAACATTGCTCAACACCGTCTTTGAACATGAAAACTGCGTTTCAATAAAGCCGTTCTATCACAAGTGGAATGATGGCTCTGACAATTATTTGGAACTCGTGCAGAATATCTCACGTAACTTCACCAACATGCGGTTGTTCAGGGACAGGGTTGTGAATAAAGAGCAATGTAAAACAATGTAAGATAATCAATTAAAACAGAATAATCATGATTACAGACCAGCTTACAAATACAATTTACTTTTCTCACATGCTTGAGCAAGTGTGTCCAGATTTGTATCGTTCAATATCAACCTTGAAAGCAAAGGGCTATCCGATAGAGTTTTTCCAAGGTGCAAAAGATATGTGGGCGCGTGATTATATGCCAATACAGGTTGCTCCAGACAAGTATGTGGCATTCAAATATCTCCCTGACTATCTTCTTAATCCAAAGTATAGAGATTCGCGGACAGAAAACGCTGCTGATATTGCTCGCGAAATCTTAGGTGATAAAGCGGAAGTGATAGATACAGACATAATTGTTGATGGTGGAAACGTAATCAAGTGTGATAATGCTGTTATAATGGTTGACAAAGTAATTCAGGCTAATCCTCACTATTCAGCAAGCAAACTTCTTGCGGAATTGACTCGTCTGTTCGGCTGTGAAGTTTTCCTCATTCCTTGGGATGATGAAGAAGGCATATATGGTCACTCTGATGGAGTTGTAAGATACATGTCTGATGGTGACCTCCTTTTTACAAAATATCCTGACCCCAAATACATGAAACAGTGTCAATCTATGTTGAAGGCTCATTTCAACAAAATGCACAATTTCTGGATGCCTTCAGGTGGAGCCAAATGTCGTGAACGATTCCAATGGGCTTACATCAACTATATCCGCACAAAGGACTATATCTTCATGCCTGCACTATCAAAGAATGCAGACTGTATAGAAGACACGACGGTTCGCCGCCAGTTTGAACTTCGTTTCCAAGAGTACCCAAGGGAGAACATAATACCTATATACGCACTTGAAGCTCTCAAACAAGAAGGAGGACTCCATTGCTGTTCTTGGAATATTCTCAAATAACGTCACGACTTATGAAACAGCATACAAGCCATAATATAATTTGCTTAGAAGCGGAATGGGAATATAGCGAGCAAAACCCGAAAAACCGCTTTAGCCTTAACACCTTGCCAATGCTTAATTGGTTAAAAGAGGCATACGATTGTGATGTGATATATAGAAGATTCAGAACAAAGTCTGACCTGAAGTATTATCTTGAATACTTTCGTGCTCATGCAAAAGGTGATGATGAGGAGGAAGACTTCAACAAGTATGATATTATTTATTTCGCCTGTCACGGTGAAAAGAAAAGTTTGTGGATTGAAGGGAAATCAGTACCCCTCACTACTTTACAAAAGTGGGCAAAAGGCTTTTTCAAAGATAAGGTCATTCATTTTGGGTCTTGTAGAACAATGTCTAACAAAATCGACTCAAAGCACTTCAAAAGAGAGTGCCAGGCCTTAATGGTGAGTGGTTATCAAAAATCTGTAGATGCAATGGATTCAAGCATAGCAGACATTGCGATAATGAATGATTTGCTATCTCTTGAAGAAATTGAAGTCGAAAGATATACAGATAGAGACAGTAAGTTCTATCAGAAATATGAATCGCTTTTAGATGGCCTCGATTTCCATGCCTGTTAATTGTAAAAAAGAAACTATAATATACAAGACTATGAATAAGAAATCTTTCTTCTTGGGTGTCGTGACAGGTATTGTCCTGACATTCGTTGGCTTATTCGTTATTGGATTGGTAAATCAGAACTCCGCTGGTAATGACCCAATCCAGTATCTTGAAAAGCCTATGAGTTATGAGAACAAAAAGGAAACATCTTTCAAGGTGCTTCAAGTCCTTGGTAATGCAGCACTGGCAACTGAGGCTTCTGACAAGATTGGTGGCGATGTAATGTACTATGGTAACACAGTTCTCATTCTTGGCGAGAATTACTATAGTGACCAGATTGTAACAGTCAAGAATCCTCAGAGAGTAGGAACATATAGCTATACAACTAATGGCGGCATGCCTAAGACTGTTCCTGTAATAGATGGACAAATAGAGTAATTGTCAAGCCTACAAATAAATATGGTTTGGTCAAAATTATTAAAACTTGTAATTATGAAAAGATTATTTTGCTTATTGTTTGTGTGCATTTTAAATGCCATTACGTTCGCACAGTCAGTA
This sequence comes from uncultured Lachnospiraceae bacterium, assembly GCA_964650965.1. Lineage (GTDB taxonomy): Bacteria > Bacillota > Clostridia > Lachnospirales > Lachnospiraceae > CAZYYO01. The sequence goes on from CAZYYO010000163.1 coordinate 3,312, forward strand.
GATGATGCTGTATATTGCACAGAAGTGACCTATGAAATAAAGAATTATAAAGACAACTGGTATACACCTCTCATGTATCTTTGTCAAG
>CAZYYO010000164.1:0-3379 GCA_964650965.1 uncultured Lachnospiraceae bacterium
GATTACTGCAGTGTAGCCTATTGGTACCAGACTCTCCCTACCAATCCTTTTCCTGCATTGCCTGATAGAGAAGAGCGCAGCGCAGATCTGTCTTTTGAGCAGGGGAAAGATATTCCAAAGAGAGATGATGTATAAGGGAGTAATGATTAAAGATTTAGCCCTGCAGTTGCAGAATGAATACTGAATGCAGAATTATTTCCTTATAGAGTTGCATTGTTGAAAAAATCGCTATTTGTACCCGACAAATGCTGTCCAATACGTCAATTCTCATTCTCTGTCGTGGTATTCAGGTCTGAAGAAAGCTATTCTGTGAACGAAAGGAGGCCAGCTATTATGAACCAAGAAAAGATCGGATTATTTTTAAAAGCCCTACGAAAAGAAAGTGATATGACCCAAGAGCAGCTAGCAGAAAAGCTTAACGTTAACAACAGAACGATCTCACGCTGGGAGAATGCCAGAACAATGCCGGATTTCGATTTTCTTATTGAACTGGCAAAAATTTATGACGTAAGCGTTGAAGAATTGTTGAAAGGAGAAAGGACAGCAGACATGATGGAGAAACAGACAGAGGAAGCATTATATAGTATTGCAGAATACACAAGCAGTGAAAAAGAAAGGCTATTAAAGAATCAGCACTTCTTTGCCTGGGTGGGTGTAATATGCTGGATTGTCTTCCTGGGATTAAAACTTGCAGGATTAGACGAAACAGGAATAACAGAGAATATTGCATCTTTTGCAGCAGGACTCGCATTCGCGATGAGCATAGTTTCTGTCATATATACAAGCAAGCATATCAGTAAAATTCAAGGAATGAAAAAGAGAATCCTCAAAGTTAAATAGCGTAGAAAATCCTAATTTGTAGATTTGATCCCTATCTCTACAAGTAGGTTTGGAAAGGCAAAATTTTGAATCTATACATCAGACTGGCTGTCTTATGCTATGTTGAATGCGTAACATTGATGTCGCGGGTAAAAGAGTGATCGCGTGAAAATGCTATATTTATCAAGGAATTTAGCATATATGGATATGAGACCCATCGTGTGATAACGAGTTTTTTCGCCTCGCGGAGATAAGTCCATAAAGTCAGTATCTGATAGTCAAGTAGTCGGACAGAACTTATCAGCACCCCACTGAAGAATCAAAGGGTTGAATAATACATAAAACCACTAAATACAGGATTTAACTGGCTTCTCATACTAAAGTATGAGGAGCTTTTTTCTGCAAATTCACCCTTTCGAAGGATGCTCTTTAGAGACTTTTTCCATACAATTTGCACAGGAGGAGGTGGGGTGCAAATGAAGTCAATTCGCAAACGGCGCAATGGATATGCCATATTGCTCGCAGCCGGTATATGTTTGGCGGTGTGGCTTGGTATGGCTTTCATGTTGGAAGCGGCTTTCATTTTTGGAGCCATCAGTTTTATCTCTTTATTGTTATTGCTGAGAGAGAGTCGTTGTCTCTATGACGCAACGCTCATTTGGGATAATCGCATCATTGTAGTACCATTTGCTCTCATCTCAATACCGAATCGTCAAATTAAAAAAGATGTAGAGGAAACCGTTGTATCTACTTTTGGTATCCTGATGGGCAGTGAAATCTACCGATGGGGTCTTGACGGGATATATGGTGTACGGCTGCACACCGTCCATTTTGATCAGGAAAGGATGTACCTGACATTTGGAGACGCGGTTCAGACAATGAAGGTAGAGTTGCTACATGGAATGACTGGGAAGCAAGCGGTATTGGAGGCCGCAGAAAAGCTGCTTTATGAAACCGGTGTAACGGCAGACATCACCGGATGGTAATTCAAGAAAATATAAACAATAGCGATGGTACGGTAACGCTATATATGGCGATGGCCGAGGCACCGGATACATGGATGGAATATTCAACGCTTATTATCAATTCCGAGAATGAAATACTTATTACCTTCTGCAGCGGGGTTGTCAAGAGGCAGAAATAAGAAAGGAGCGGCATTATGAAGATAAGCTTTTGCGGAAAATGTGGCGCAGAACTTGGGGTAGGCACCAACTTCTGTGCAAATTGTGGCTGGAAGCTGCCGGATGAAGAGGAAAGGAATATAATCGAGTCGCTGAACGAATTAAAGCACAACAATGAAGAGTCATCTGCTGTTACGCCTTCTGCGTCGTTAACACCACAGTATATAGAGGAACCTTCCGATGTAAAGAAATGCATCAATTGCGAGACTTCTCTGCCGCATAGTGCGAAGTTTTGTAAACAATGTGGTGGGAAACAGGTAGAAGCTGTATCAACACCAGAAAAATGGTGCATTTATTGCGGTAACGTCATGGACCCGGATGATATTTTCTGTTCCAATTGCGGAGCAAATCAGAACGGAGATGTTGAGCAACAATACTTTGCCCAGGCAGTCCCTGTTTTGGATACGCCTAAGAAAAAATCCTATGGTGGACTTATCGCGGTATTGGTATCGGTATTATTCATTGCTTCAATCGTAGGTGGGGTGCTGATTTTTGGCACCGGTAATGTAAAGGCAGAGGAAATGAACGGCATATGGTCTGTCGGATTTACCGTTACCGGTATGAACGATGACATGAACTATTATGATTACAGTGCCTACATAGGCCAAACAACCGAGAGCACGCTGACAGTCGATCTTGACGAGGATGGCAAGGGTACAGCCAGGCTTGTGACAACTGTAGGCGGTATCGATTATGACTATGAAGTGATGAATGCACAGTACAACAGGGGAAAGCTTGTCTGCATAGCTGACACGGCATCGCAAAACATCGAGTTTACAGGCAATGTGAGAAAAAAGGCGACAGGTACCAGTTAAACGGCAAATTTAAGATGATCTTTATTGAAGGCGAAAAAATAACCACATCAGGGAAATGGACAGCAACCAAAGAAATTGGACAGACTGCTGATACTGCACCAGGGAACAGCAGCAAACCGAATAATACCGAAGATCTGCCAAATCTGGCTGTCTATGCAACCATGCTGGATATTATCGGAGAATGGGAAGGCACCGCTACCCTCACTTCTTTCACTGGCTATGAAGAAAACCGGGCTTTTTTCCTGGATAATGGTGCTCCCGAGGACTTTATTGAACAGTTTGACAACATGAAGGGCAAGGATTCTCCAATATTTCTGGAGATTGATGATGATTACGGATGGGAAGTTACCGTAGATGTTGAGCCTATGGGTGAGCTGTCTATCTCAGATTGGGATTTCGGCTATGATGAAAACGATGTTGAGATAGACGGAAAAATGAAGCTGGAAAACGGTCGTTTCCAGCTTGCAAATTCTGAAAGAGATGGAGACATAGGTTCGGCTGCTTTTAACTTCAGTGGTTCCGTATTGACAAATGATGACGGCAGTTATGCTCTCAAGGGTTCAC
>CAZYYO010000165.1:0-3371 GCA_964650965.1 uncultured Lachnospiraceae bacterium
ATTGTTAAACATATTTGTAACAGTATCAATCATATTTTTGGCGATACCTTCAGCAAGGCCTTCCTCCTTGGCTTCCATCTTATCATAAATTTTTTCTTCCCATGCCTGCATATACTTCACTCCAATCTCTTCGTTTGATTTGACCTGTTGTACCCGCTCATGGATTTTCATAATGGTATCGCTTTGTGATGCATCTGCCACTTCGTCGCTAGTATCTTCGATATACGTGAGAAGTGCCACCAGCTCCCTGTTGACCTCATCTGGATTCTCTCCCCTGGTATTTAAGAAGATCCTGGCTGTGCCATCATTTAAAATCAGGTCATCTACTTCTTTACATCGAGGTTGAAAGGTGTACATGTACTTCCCATATCCAAATAAATCAAAGGGCATAATCAAAATAATATAGGATTCATTCAGCTTATTGTAATTCACACTCCCTACAGGAAGTAATCCAGTGTCGATCAGTGCCTGATAATAACGGGAACGCTTCTGCAAATCTGACTTGTAGGTCTTTTGCATTTCCGTATTATATACCACATCATCCTGATCCATAGCATACACATCCATACGAATGGATTTAGCATAAGGTAGATGCTGACGCTGTTTCTCCACGGTGTTATCTTCCAAAATAATATTTTCATTTTGAAAGATAATTCGCAGGACAGTCTCATGGGTCTCGGGATCATCCATAACCTCGTCAAAGAGAAAACGATCTGTCAGATTTAAATCCTTGAGCAGTACCAGCTCATTTTCAAGTATTTGATTCTTTTGTGTTTCTTTGTTCATGCTCTTCATAGAACTCCTTTCCTGTGTGTATCCACTGCTGTTAGGATACCAATAGAAAGGAGACTAGAAAATCCTTACTTATGTACCCACATTATAGCAGAGGATATTCATTTTTAAAACAGTTTTTGGTAAAGTTGCCGATTGCGGCTGGAAATAATCGAATCACGCGTTGCAGCGATTATCTGGAACATACAAGTAGATTTCCTGTATGTGAAATCAATATATCATGGAAGAAATTGGAAGACAACCTGTTAACCTGATTGTTTATTCAAATTTTATATTTTTAATAATTTTTTAGTTCAATTTCCGCAATCCCACTAAATATGATAAAATAATTGAATAATGATACATCTGAACAAGAAGGAGCACTTATGATACTGGTATGCGGAGGAGCGGGGTACATTGGATCCCATATTAATAAACAACTGAATAAGGAAGGCTATGAGACGGTTGTTTTTGACAACTTAATCTATGGTCATAAGGAAGCTGTAAAATGGGGACATTTTGAACAGGGTGACCTTGCGAATATTGAGGATATTGACCGGGTATTTCGTACCCATCCTATTGAAGCGGTATTTCATTTTGCGGCATATGCTTATGTTGGAGAAAGTGTGCAGGAGCCGGAGAAGTATTACTACAATAATGTGGCAAATACATTAAATCTTCTTAAGGTAATGAAGAAATACAACTGTAAACGAATTATTTTCTCATCCACCTGTGCAACCTATGGAATGCCTGCTCAGCTACCGATTACAGAAGAAATGCCACAGAATCCAATCAATCCATATGGTGCCACGAAACTAATGGTAGAACGAATATTTAAGGATTATAAAGAAGCCTATGGACTGGAATTTGTTGTCCTTCGTTATTTTAATGCAGCAGGAGCAGATCCGGAGGGGGAGATAGGAGAAAGCCATAATCCAGAGACGCACATCATACCCTTGGTTCTAGATGCAGCCAGTGGACTGCGTCAGGATATTAAAGTATTTGGTACAGATTATGACACCCCGGACGGAAGCTGCATCAGGGATTATGTCCATGTGTATGATTTAGCTACAGCGCATCTTCTGGCACTTCACTACCTGGAACGGGGTGGCGACAGCGATTTCTTCAACCTGGGAAATGAACAGGGAACCTCCGTTCTTCAGGTAATACAGGCAGTTCAAAATGTAACAGGCAGAGATTTCAAAGTTACCATGGCATCTCGCCGAGCAGGGGATCCAGCTAAATTAGTGGGAAGCTCCAGAAAGGCCAGGGAAGTTTTGGGATGGGAGCCCTGCTATGATAATATTATGGATATTGTAAGTCATGCATGGAATTGGCATGAGCATGCGACATATTAATAAGCGAGGGGATAGTAATAGAATGTACGATTATTTAATTGTTGGAGCAGGACTCTTTGGCACAACATTTGCCAGAAAGATGAAAGAAAATGGAAAGAAATGCCTGGTCATAGATAAAAGACCTCATATTGCAGGTAATATTTATTCTCAGAAGATAGACGATATTGAAGTACATATCTACGGACCGCATATTTTCCATACGGATATGGAAAATGTATGGGAGTTTGTAAATCAATTTGCATCCTTTAATCATTTTATTTATAGTCCTATAGCAAATTATCATGGTGCACTGTATAATTTGCCGTTTAATATGAACACATTTGCCCAGATGTGGGGCATTACCACACCACAGCAGGCACGAGAGAAGATTGAAGAGCAGAGAAATCTCGCTGGAATTACAGAACCAGCCAATTTGGAAGAGCAGGCTATTTCCCTGGTTGGGCAGGATGTATATGAGAAACTGATTAAGGGATATACCCAGAAGCAGTGGGGACGACCATGCGATGAACTACCAGCATTTATTATTAAGCGACTTCCTGTGCGTTATACTTTCGACAATAATTACTTTAATCACCCGCACCAGGGAATCCCGATAGATGGGTATACTTCTATGGTGCAGAATATGTTAGAGGGAATTCAGGTACAGCTGAATACAGATTATTTCTCAAATAAGGAATCCTTTGATTCTCTGGCAAAGAAGGTAGTTTATACCGGCCAGATTGATGAGTACTTTCAATATTGTTACGGAGCACTGGAGTACCGCAGTCTTCGCTTTGAAACAGAGAAGCTGGATATGGCTAATTATCAAGGCGTGGCAGGAATGAATTACACAGACAGTGAATCCCCCTATACCAGAATTATTGAACATAAGCATTTTACATTTAACGAGCCCCATACAGATTATACAATGATAACCAGGGAATATTCGAAGGAATGGAGTCAGGGAGACGAACCCTACTATCCTGTAAATGATGAGAAAAATGCCAGGCTGTATGCCAGATACCATGAACTTGCCAAGCAGCAGAAAAATGTGATTTTTGGTGGAAGACTGGCAGACTACCAATATTATAATATGGATCAGGTAATTGCCCGGGCACTTCAGGTGGTAGACGATTGTGTATTTAATGGGTAATGGTCATCGGTTATACAGTTATAGTCTCTTTGGCTAGATATAACTTTACGAGGGTATCTAAGTCAGCATCCGGATTCTCTTGTAAGAGAGTGCAGATGAAATGTATTTCT
>CAZYYO010000166.1:0-3370 GCA_964650965.1 uncultured Lachnospiraceae bacterium
TATGGGAAAAGCTGTGATACGAAATTCTTACGAAGCCAGCCAAGCCTTTGGCAAAAGATAAAGTCTGCTTGCAGGCTTTATTTTTTTGACCATAAGGCGGAAGATGCTGGGGCTTGGGGATGCCAAATCCCCAACAAGTTCCTGCCCGTGTATATACAGGGCGGAACTTGCTCTACCTTATGCGACGTATCCGGAGCCCATGCCGACTTCGGTCGGCAAGCATCAGCGGAAAAAGGATGTCTTATGGAAAATGATGCGAAGGTTTCGATAAGATTTCTGATGGAGAATGTGATTAGTGGATTTTCTGTAAGACAGGAGTATGACAGAGTTCTATATAATCGGCGAGCGGGGTATAACGAGCCGCAACATATTTCAAATAGAAATATTCGTGAACGACTATAGGGGAGTGAGCGTAGACCGGAGGGAGGAGCGAAAGCGACGGCGAAAACTATCTGCCGTATCCGGCAGTTTAATTATTCAATTGGAGTAGCAATTAACAATTTATATTTTGTAGGTACGAGGAAGCAGGTATTTATTGCCTGCTTTTTCTGTGCTAGATTGGAGGAATTTATGAGAAACACAGATAAAAAGAAAGAGAATATGGTTCTGATGTCCATGCGTATATCGACAGAGGATAAGGAGTTGATTGAGGAAAAGGCAAGAAAGACCGGGCTTAGCACCTCGGAATATATTAGGCGGTGCGCATTGGGAAGAAAGCTTCCCTGCTATGGAGATACCAGTCTGCTGAAGGAGTATTCCATGCAGCTGGGCAAGATTGGTTCCAACCTGAACCAGATAGCAAAGCACTTGAATGGTGGCGGAGATTTTTACAGCGTTTATTATGAAGTGAAAGAAGCTATAAGGGAACTATTGGATTTGAAGTTTAAAATACTTCCTGCATTGGAGGATGTTGCTTGTGGAAAGAAACGCAGACGTAAAAGTCGATAGGATGGTGGAGAATAATGGCGATTTTGAAGCATATTTCGGTAAAAAACCAATTTTATTCATCGGCGGTGGAGTACCTTATCTGTCAGTTTGATGAATATACCAACAAGCCTGTTCTTGACGAAAAGGGCAGAATACAGGAACGGGAGAATTATCTGATTGCAGGAGTAAACTGTGATGTGGATAGTTTTGGAGCAGAATGTATAGAGGTAAATCGTCTGTATGGTAAGAATAATTCCGTAAAGGATGTGAAGGCTCATCATTATATCATTAGCTTTGAACCAAATGATCCCATAACTATGGAGCAGGCTTTGGAATTTGGCAAGCAATGGTTGGATGTATTTGCACCGGGGCATCAGGCGGTGGTTGCGGTTCATCCGGATGGTCACAATGGCAGTCAGAATATGCATGTCCATATGGTCATCAATTCTGTCAGAAAGTATGCCGGAAAGCGGAGCAGGTGGCATGATAAGCCTTGTGAGTGGAAGCAGGGCTGTAAACACAAGAGCACAGGTAAGATGATGTTCCATGCAAAGAAGTGGGTAATGGAGAAGTGCATCCGTTTGGGTTTTGGACAGGTGGATTTGCTTGCCAAGAAACATACTGACAACTACTGGGTGGAAAAACGTCTGATGGCTCAGAATGCCAAGGATGGTGTTGGTGTTACTTCTAACAGAGAACTGATTCGGGATACCATTGATAAGCTATTGCCTTTTGTGGATTCTTTTGAGCAGTTGGTGGAATGTCTGCAATTTATGTATAACTGGAAGATTCGTGTTACGGATAAAACAGTGACATTTTCCACACCGGATATGAAGAAGGGTATTCGTGGGAATAAGCTTGGAGATGGTTATGGCAAAGCAGAGCTTGCGAATAGAATTGCAAAGGTTGTGGCAGAGCGTAATGCAGAAAAAGAAGCACGCCGTATTGCAGAGGAAGAAGCAAGACTTAAAGCAGAGGCGCTTGCCAGAGAAGAAGCTGCTCGAAAGGAAAAGCAGTTGCAGGAGGAACGGAAGCAGATAGAAATTCTTTCGCGAAAAAGAAAGCTGGCATATCAGCGTAACAAGATGCAGATGGAACTTTATAGCACAGAGCTTGACCGTAAGGAGTGGAACAAAGATTATGTTGCATATCTGGAGTCGGAGTTTATCAGAGATGCAGCTGATTTGTCAGAGGAAGAACTTACAGCATCGATTATGACAAGAGAAGAATTTGAGCGACAGCAGGCATTAGAACTATATCGTGAAAAAGCATCCAGAGCAGGGGAACTTTGGGATATGGTGTTAAATCAGCTTTCAGGTACTACCCATAAATGGAAGTGGGATTATATGGATTATCTGGAAGACATCAAATACAGGGATACAGCAGATGTAACTTTGGATGAGGCAAAGGAAGAGATACTTTCCTATGAGGAATTTGCTGATTTGAAGGAAACAGAGAAAGAGAAACAAGAGCAGGTTTCCGAAATGGTTGCGATTCCGGTTGATACAATGGATGAGGTAAAGGCTTTTGTGGTATCAGAGGATGTGGATGCTGAGAGTGTTGATATGGGAGAAGTTGTATCAGAAGTGGTAGCAGATGTCCCGGAGGTAATTGATTATAGCAAGTTGACTATTGAAGAGCGTGCAGCACTTCTTCCGGTTCCTACGGATGACTATCAGGTAGAGTATGATGCTTATTGTCAGCGTATGGGTTATACCGCAGAAAAGATGAAGAGCATCCGTTATAAGATGGCGGTATATGATGAGTTCTTGGAAGAATATAATCATCGTAAGCGATTAGTTGGCGTGAAAAACGACGTGCATAGAGAGCGTTCAAGAGGTTCAAGGTAATAAAGGATAAAAAGGTTTTTAAAGTATACAAAAAATGAAAAAGCGATTTATCATGGGAAAACTATGATAAATCGCTAGTCTGCACTTATACCTTGAAAAAAATCATCATATGGTATGTTGTATATTTCTTTGAGTGCTACCAATTCTGAAATTCGAATATTATATGTCCCACATTCAATTTGAGCATATGCGCTACGTGAAATATCTTGGTTTTTTAATTGGAGTTTGGCGACAATTTCTTCCTGTGTATACCCATGAGTTTTTCTTATTATACGAAGGTTGTTGCCAAAAGAAGAATTTGACTTAATTTTTTGTTCCATAAGCATACCTCTTTTGCAATGTATTCATAACAAGTATGCCTTGATTCTAATAGATTTATTTGGTAAAATTGCAATGTAAAGATTGCAAAATGGAAATTTGGCAAAAAAAAATTCGTAGAGTGACATACTCTACGAAAGGATTGCGAACAAATATTATTCATCAAAAACCATATTTATTGTACAATTTATCGCACTATTTGTCAATATGACGCAGATACTTGGATAGCGTAAATTTACTGTAGGAATTAAATAGGTAGATTTCACCTGTGATGT
>CAZYYO010000167.1:0-3325 GCA_964650965.1 uncultured Lachnospiraceae bacterium
CCATTTCCTATTGGTCTTACTAATGCAGGCTCTCGAACACCATCTTTTTCTATACTACTTGCCATTTCCTTTAATTCATCATTTACAATAACTTTAAATGGGTGATTTGGAAAGTCTTCAATTTCTGTTATTGGTATATCAATAACTTTTTCTAAATTAGCCGTTTGTCGTTCCTCTTCTGTTGTAAACAAGTCATCTAACTTTGCAAACGGCATTTTTGTTTCGTTCTTTGCCAATATCAACCACCTCCTTTGCAAATGAAGAATATGCCTCTGCCACTTTACTGTTTTTATCGTAAGTGAATATGCTCTTACCTCGTGAAGTTGATTCTGCTGTTTTTACTGCAAGTGGTATTTGTGTTTCAAAAAAATTGAACATACTTCCATAATTTTCTTGTAGTTGTGTTTTTACTTCTTTTGATAAATTTGTTCTTTTATCTACCAAAGTCAGTAATACACCATCTACTTTTAAATCTGGGTTAATCTGTCTTCTTACTTTGGAAATTGTTTTTAATAAATGCGTCATACCTTTTGCAGCAAGAAATTGTGATTGAACTGGAATAATAACACTATCTGCACTAGCAAGAGCATTTATTGTTACCATACCTAAACTTGGCATACAGTCCAATATAATATAATCATAATCTTTTTTGATTTCTGACAAACAATTTCTCATAGTGTACTCCCTACTCATTGCATTGACTAATGACATTTCTATTGCCGACAAATCCAAATTAGCAGGAATTAAGTCTACATTTTCTTTATGGTGTAATATTGCTTCTTTTACTTTTATTGGCTCATCATTCATAGACTGTTCCATTAAGTCTGCTAATGTTAAAGGCAATTTATCTTGTTCATACCAACCCATATAAGTTGTTAAATCACCTTGTGGATCAGCGTCCACTAAAAGAACTTTCTTACCCATTTGAGATAATGCAACTCCTGTACTAAAAGCCGTTGTTGTTTTACCAACTCCACCCTTTTGATTAGCAACTGCAATTACCTTACATTGTGACATCTTCATCTCCTCCTTTCTTTTATATTTAGCCACCTTATATAAATAAGATGGCTATGTACTGCCATTTCAAGGCACAAAAAAAGAACTGATATTTTATTACCAGTTCAAAATATGTTATTTTTACATCTCATCATAGTATTTTTCTAACTCATCTATATTTTTAAAATACTTTAATCCCGATTTTTCTTCATTTATAAGCCAATCAATAAGTCCTTGTTCAAGTTGTAGTGCATAAGTATTTCTTAACAGTCTAATACATTCTTCATTATCTATCTTCGTTATATTTTGTTCTTGTTCATCAATTAAATAAAATGCTCTATTGTTCTTATCATAAGAGTATAAAAATCTTTGATTTCTTTGTGAAAACCAGTATCCACGATTATATTCCGGATATCTTTTACTATAATCTTCTATCATTTTATCTTTATCCTTTCTTATCTACTAATTTTATTAATAATTCATCAATAGGAGTTGTATCTTCTTTTTCTCTTAATAACTTGTTCCTTAATTCAACTAATCCATTCACAAGCATTCCGTATTCTAAACTATCTACTTTTAACTTTATTTTACTCATTTATGATCACACTCCTTTTTCTTATAAATATTATATTACTTATTAGAGAAAAAAGAAAATGTATAAATCATACTTGATATGGAATTTCTAATGTTTGAGGAATATTTAAAGTATTAGTATATTCTTCAAATTTATCTACTGTTTCAGTTTCCATTTTGTTTGTAACTTTAACATAAATATTATAAGTAGTTTGTATGCTAGAATGTCCTAATCTTTTTGATACTGCTTTAATATCTGCACCATTTTCAATTAACCTAGTTGCGTGCGTATCTCTGAAATCGTGAAATCTACTATTAATACCTAATTCATAATGAATTACTTTAAACGCGTATTTTGGCGAATCAGTTCCTAAAAACTGTCCATTTTCTTTAACAAAAACTAATTCAGCCTTTGGTAAAGCAACTTCTAATTCTGCTTTTGCTTCAACTAATTTTATTTCCTCTTTTTTAGTAATATCATTTAATACTCTCTTTTCATAATAATAAAGATATGAGTCGCCATAAAACTTTTGATTTTCCTCCTGCTCTTTTTTATATTCTTTTAAAGCATTTACTAAAGTATCACCAATAGATATAGTTCTTTTACTTTGTGGATTTTTACAATCTCCATAATACCAAACTCCAACCGAATGTCCTTTAGTAATATTTTTTCTTTTTGGTAATCCATATTGATTTTTTTTGATTATATTTTTATTTATAGTCAATGTCTTTTTATTGAAATCAATACAGTCCCAAGTCAACCCATATACTTCAGATACTCTCATACCTGTATAATAAGCAGTTAAAAATGAATAATAAATTGAGTGTGTTCCTTTAAATCTCTCCAATATTCTCTCTATTTCCTCTTGAGTAAATATGTGTGCAGGATCAGTATCAATTTTATCTATTCTTGGAGTATGAACGTGTTCTGCCGGATCAGTGTTAATATAATTTAATGTATAACACGCATACTTTAGAGAACCTTTAACAACTTTCAAAATACTTGCCATATAATTTTTAGAAAAAGCATATTCAACATATATTTTATTTATAAATTCTTGCAATAATCTTGTATCTAATTGCCATAATTTATAAAATCCTATTCTCGGCTTAACGTGATTCTTAATAATATTTATATAAGATATTGTAGTCGAATAATGCAAATTAAAACTAGCATAAGTATCTATCCAATAATCTAAAAAATCTGCATAGGACATATTTTCTTTTAATTGTACTTTGTTTCCATTGTAATAATAATCATTATAGGCTTTTGCTCCCTCCTTAAATGCTTCTGATTTTGTTGAATAACCTGACTTCGTTATCCATTTTCTTGTTCCATCAACTGTTGCTATTTCAAATCGGTATTCATATACCTTTCCACGTTTTCTTACGCTTACCATAATTATCTCTCTCCTTCACTAAAATATTTAGTGAAACGGAAAATGCCAGCATTTCGAATGCTGACATTTTAGATAACTATGTCCACAAATTTGTCCACGTAGATTCTCGTTGATATATAAGGGTTTTCTTTCCTTTTGTCCACAAAATTAAATTTATGTGGACAAATCGTGGACAACTGTCCACTGTGGACAAAATTTTCAATTTTTTTGATTTTTTATAAATCCTTATTTTATAAGGGTTTCACGCATTTTTACCACAACAGTTTTTGTACTTTTTGCCACTTCCACATGGACACGGATCATTTCTTCCAACTTTTTTATCAGTATTAACAATTGGCTGGGCTTTTTCAATCTTC
>CAZYYO010000168.1:0-3317 GCA_964650965.1 uncultured Lachnospiraceae bacterium
GTACGGCTGATGATATCGTCCTGGACTTCCTTGGCTAAGACCGTCCACTGTGCGCTGTAGCCAGCCACGCGGACCACCAAATCCTTATAGTTTTCCGGGTGCTTCTGGGCATCGATTAAGGTATCCTTATCGATAACGTTAAACTGGACGTGCATCCCCTTACGCTGGAAGTAGGTCCGGACGACGGCGGCAAAGTTTTTAATCCCTTCGTCTCCAGCCACAGCGGTGGGCAGGAATTTCTGGTTGTACAGGGTCCCATTGGAGAATTTTTCATGGTCCAGCTTGGCAACAGAGCAGGCTGCTGCGGTGGGGCCATCGGTATCCATACCCTGGCGTGGGGAAACCCCATCAGCCAAAGGATGCTTGGCTAAACGGCCATCGGGCAGAGCGCCGACATCCTTCCCAAAGAGGACGTTAGCGGACACTGGATAGCAGCCAGCCTGGAATGCTGGCGCAGCGTTTACCCATCATATCCACACAATCTTCATCATTCCCAAAGTGAGGGCTGTTCATGAGAAGCTGACGGATCTGGGCGTAACGGCTGGTGTTACCACTGCACGCCGGTGCGGCCGCTTCCCCTAAGCCCAGGCTGGTCAGGTCAACCGAGCCACTGGCTGCCAGGACCTGGCGAACCACATCGTACACCTTCTGTTCCATGGCACTCTTATCCCCAGCGGTGCTCACGCAGCCAGGTTCTCCGGTAGCCCCAACGGCTTCCCCGAAGTTATTTTTAAGGGCATCCTGGAGCTCTTCCAAGGTAATCTTCTTATCCAAAAAGACATTCTTTTCAATGGCGTACATGGAGTCTGCATTATCTGCCACACCAAAGGCCTGGGGTCCGGTAAAGTTATAGATGGCGCCGCCTTCCTGGACGGATTTACCCCGGGCGATACAGTCATCCACCAAGGCAGATTCAAAGGGCAGGGGACACATTTCCATATGGGCGTAGTCCACGCAATTGTCGGATTCAGCCAAATAGAAAACGAAGTATTCCATCTGCTTCTGGTAAGCGTCGAAGAAATCTTCAATGGATTTGAAGGTGGTAATATCTCCGGTTTGGGGGCCGAGCTGTTTGCCGTCACACATCCCGTTGTTCAGGGTGATATCCAGAACCTTGGCAATGTTAAAGAACGCTGCGTCATGCCAGCCCTCTGTCTTGTGGGGGGCTTGGGGCTCCACACAGCCGATGATGCAGTAATTCCGGGCATCCTCTAAGGACACGCCACGGTTAAGCATCGCCGGGATAATGGCTTCGTCATTGTACATGGCGGGGACACCCGTCCCTTCCCGGGCAACCTCACAGGCACGGTACAGGAATTCATCGGGCGTTCCTTCATGCCAACGAATGGAGAAGGACGGTGCGGGCAGCTTAACATGGGAAGCTGCTTCCATACACATGTAAGAAATCTCATTGGTGGCATCCACCCCCTTGCTGTCCTGTCCGCCAACACCGATGTTCTGGAAGACGGCATAGCCTGCAAAGGCTTGGTCTGAAATATCGTCCCGGGTTTTATTAATATCATTGAATTTAATCCAGATACAGTCGATGAGTTCCTGGGCAAAGTCCGGTGCGATTTCTTGATCTGCGGCATAATAGGGATACATATACTGGTCAAAGCGTCCCGGTGAGATGGAGTGTCCAGAGGATTCCAGCTGCATAATCAGTTGGACAAACCAGAAGGCTTGACATGCTTCATAGAAGTTAGCGGCTGGTTTTTCCGGAACATTGGCGCAGTTCTTAGCAATCTGGAGGAGTTCAGCCTTACGGGTGGGGTTCATTTCCACCTGGGCCAGCTCCAGTGCTTTCTGGGCATAGCGATGGGCAAAATTAATGGCAGCGGTATAGGTGATAATGACTGCATCGTAGAACTCAGACTTCTTGATGTATTCCGGATCATTTCTTTCCATCTTGGCCTTGGCTTCCGCCGCTTCCCGGATGATCCCCGTAAACCCAATATCGAGCACCTTGCCGTAGTCCACACAGACATGGCCGACGCCACCGTAGAAGTAATTTCCCACCGTAAACACGCCAGCTGCCTGGCAGGCCTTGGCTTCTTCGGACATCAGGGAAGCCGCATAAGCGCTGGTGGTCCGCCCAGGCCAATATTTAAACGCCTCCGTTAATTCCAGCTTAACATCCTGGGGAATAACAAAGGGGTCACACATCCGGGTGGCCATGGTGTCAAATTCAGCGGCAACCCAGTCGTAGGAAAATTCCGGTGAAATCTGACAGGACCGTACATTTTTGGTCAGTGCCCCGACGATGAGCTCATCATCTCGGATGGCTACAGGGATATTGTTAAAGATGGCCTCACACACCTTCGCCCGGCGCATAATGGGCGATTTATCTTCATTTTCTTGATAGGCCTGGGTGACCAGGGTCGCCCGTTCTGCCTCTACCTGGGGCACGGCATCCACGATCATTTTTTTGAGTCGTTTGACCCGATCTGTCGGTTCCGAAAATCCTTTAGCTATCATAATAAGCCTCCCTAAAATTTTGAATTGTAAACAATTGACCATTGCCCGATCAAGTGATTCCTAGAACTCATTATAAAGGACTTCTCAGGAAACCGTGAACACATCCCAAACCTGAATGCTGTAAAATTGAAACCTCTTCGGACCCTTCCCCCAAAAAAGAAAACGCCTCCGCAAAAATGCGGAAGCGCCGAATTCATCCTTAAAGCTGCTTCCACACGAAACTATCAAAACACGTATCTGACTTTCACAGTTGCGGTGGAGCAGTCGGCCTCATAACCAGGCCTCTTCCGTTGGACGTTTTGATTGGGTGTAGTATAACAGATTTTCGGGATGCTGGCAAGGATAGATTTTATCCCCCACCCCGGCTTTCATGGTTACTTCCTTTATTGTATAGTAAGGTTAGTCACTAGAGAGAGGAGAGAATCTATTGAAAAAGAGAATCTGTATTATTGTCGCACTGCTGCTTGCGGTGCTGGTGTGTGGCTGCGGGCAAAAGCCTGGAAGCTCTGGAGAAACCCGTACGGTGACGGACGCCCTGGGGAGGAGCGTGGAAATACCGGTAACCGTTGAACGCATCGTTCCCTTGGGAAATACGCCCCGAATGATAACCTATTTAGGCCTGGCGGATAAGGTTGTCGCTTATGGTGGGATGGATGCCGATACGATCAGCCCCCTGACGGCCTACGCTTACGTCAACAAGGATCAATGGAAGGACCTTCCAAAGGTCGGAACCGATGCCATGGGGAATACGGACTATTACCCAGAGGAAATCATTGCGGCCAATCCTGATGTCATTTTATGTACTTATACTGAAGATATGGTGAATGACCTTTCGGAGA
>CAZYYO010000169.1:0-3254 GCA_964650965.1 uncultured Lachnospiraceae bacterium
AGCTGTCCTGCTCCTGTTACGATCATTACATCTTTCTTCATGATAAAAGCTCCTTTCGATTTCTCTTTTCTATTTTTATTTATTCTGATACTTGTATTTCGATTGTTTCATCTGCATTTGTAAGGAATTCACTGATTTTGGCATCTGTGATTTCTCCGATATGTACCACCTGATATGGAGCTATATCAGAGTCTATATAATTGATGACAAACGCATTCCAGCCATCCCAGTAGTATACATGACCTGCTTTGATTTCTGAGGTTCTGTTCTCATCAAATACTGGTGTGAATGGCAGCTCAGAATAATATTCATGTCCCGCATAACGAACCATGGATAAATCCAGTGGCATATGACTTATGATATCTCTGGTTGTCTCATTATCATCCAATGCTACCTCGTATACCATATCTCCAATTGTAATGTTCATGGAAAGTGCCTCCTCGTTTGAACTATCATTATCTGTTTCTTCTACTGTCGTATTTTCTTCTGTCTCGCCTTTGTTTTCTGATTCTTCCCGTACTTCTGTCTCTGATTCTGTATTAACCTGGTCGTTCTCTTGATTTCCACATCCTGCCAGTACGGTGCCTGCAATGAGTGATAGTAATAATAACAATCCTATTTTTTTCTTCATATGGTCTCCTTTTTGTGGGGGGGATCTTTTTATTTTGCTGCTTCATTGATACACCGAAGTGCATTTAAGGTTCTTGGATATCCAATAAATGGTAGACATTGGGAGATTACGCTAATCAAAAATTTCTTATCATTTCCAAGTTTCATATTTGCTGCTGCATGACTGGTAAGCTGCGGTTCACAGCCACCCTGTGCATAGAGATAACAGAATGTCATCAACTCTCGTAATTTGTAATCCAGTCCTGTTCTGGTATAGAAATCTCCAAAGCAATTGGCAGCAAGCCATTTATTGATATGCTTAGATTCCTCTGGTCCTGATTTGTAAAATTCCTTCATGCCATTTCCAAAGATATCAACTTGTGACTGAATGCCCTTTTCCAGACGATTTTCCATGGTTGTGGTTGCCTGACCTACTAACGGAAGCTTGATGCCTCTGGCTGTTAAAATATCATTTACTGCGTGAAGATAAGGAAATACCCTGCCAATCCCAAGATAATCTACAGCCTGATACACGATTTCCTTTACTTCCACTGGTGTCACGCCAAAGTTAAGTGCTGCAGGTAACATTGCTTTAAATTCATCAATTCCCTGACAGCCCAGAAGCACTGATAAAATACACATCATTCTTGTCTTTGGTTCTAATTCCACTCCTGGTTCATTGACCACCTCATCAAATGCGAAATTGTCGAAACGTTCGATAAACTCCGGGTCCGTCTCTAAGAATTTCGATACATATCCCGGAAACATTTTCTCATGATAATCCTTTGAAAATTCTGATATAGCCATAACGATCCTCCTATAGATTTTTTCCTGTTTCATATGCCTTTTCGAATGCTGGATGTTTATATACATCCCCTTTATCCCAGGTTCCACAACCATAGATAATTCCACATTCCTCTGCTTCAGGAAGACATCGGAGAAATCCTCTAAGACCTGCGATTGTTTCCTCTGTTGCTTTGTGCTCCGGATCAGCCGATGTCACTATAAAATAAAATTTCTTATTCTTCATCTCCATAAATCTGGAATAGCTTCTGTCAATCAACAGCTTCATCTGTGCACACATGGAATAGAAATAAACCGGAGTAGCAAGGATAATCTCGTCTGCATTTACCATAGACTCCAATATTTCTTCCATATCATCAATGTGAACACACTTATGATTCTTTTGACATACCCCACAGGCACTGCATGGTGCTATTATCTTGCCTCCAAGATTAATTTTCTCTGTTTCATGCCCTGCTTCACTGGCTCCTTTTAAGAACTGATCACACAGTACATCTGAATTTCCTTCTTTTCTTGGGCTGGAACTGATTGCTAATACTTTCATATGAATTTTCCTTCCTTTTATATCCAACTTTCAATTAATGCTTTTGCATGTTCTACTTCACTTCCATGGATTGGCAGTCCTTTTTCTATAACCGCTCCTGGACATGCTTTCTTGATATCTCTTTCACTAATTCCCATTCCACTGCCTTCATGGGTACAGAATGGATAAATCTTCTTTCCTGACCAGTCAAATTTTTCCAGTAAGCCTAAAACTGCCATTGGCATCGTTCCCCAGTAATTTGGGTAACCCAGATATATTTCGTCATATTGTTCCATATGTTCCGGAAATGCCACCAGTTCTGGTCTTATTCCATTTTTCTTATCTGCAGCTGACTGGTCTTTGCAGACATTATAATCTCCCGAATAAGGAGTTACCTGCTCTATCTCAAAAAGATCTGCACCTGTAATTTCTGCAATCATTTTTGCTGCCCTTTTTGTATTCCCTTCACTGATATAACGCAATGTTCCACCAAAATAATTCTCATCTGCTCTGGAATAATAAATTACTAATTTTGACATACAAAAACCTCCATTCGTTTTTCTTTATCTCTATTATAGAAAATCTACATTTTCAATCAATTTCAATTTCAGCAGTATTTGATAAGTTTTTCTTATTGAATATCTAATATGTAGATGCAACAGCCTCTGTCATGAGCCAGTCTTCACCTTTTTTGATAAAGATAAGTCTCTGCTTCAGTGACCAGGTATGTCTTCCTCCACCAAACACCGCCGCTGCTACTCTGCTCTGTCCAATCAACTCTGCAAGATTTCCATTTATGGAAACTTTTATATTTTCATGCTGTGCAGAAAAATAGCGTAATCGTCCCTGATCAATATATTTCAGATATTCTGATTTGCTCTGCCTCATTCCTGTCATATGAACCAAAACAAAGGAATCATCCAATAAATCTGCCATACTTGCAGTATCCTGTGTTGTCATATAACGATACATTTCAATATATTTTTCTTCTAATACCTTTTTGATGGTTTCTTCCATTGCGATACCTCACATTCTGCTCCAAAATAAGCGTGGCACATGCCACGCTTCTCTTGTTCATTTCCTATTTTACCCACTTTTCCACTGCAGATTTAGAGCCATCGACTCTTCCACCCTGAATGGCAAGTCCTTTTTCAACCGTTGCTCCTACACATGTTTTTCTGATGTCACCTTCTGCACCGCCAAATCCACTTCCTTCATGTGTGATGAACGGATGGATGGTTTTTCCTTCCCAGTTCACTTTTTTCAAGGAATGTAAAGACTGCCATTGGCATCGTTCCCCAGTAGTTAGGAAATCCCA
>CAZYYO010000170.1:0-2949 GCA_964650965.1 uncultured Lachnospiraceae bacterium
AGCATGAGATTTATGACACGCCCCTGGTACCCAACCAGAGAATTCTGCTGCCAGCATTGAATCAGGGAATTAACACAGTCCTTCTTGCCTTCCAGCAATGGAAGCCCTTACAGGTTCTTTTAAATATTGGCTGGACCTTCTGGATTTTTGTCATTATGTGTGTGGTGGCAAAATGGAAGAATCGGGGCATGGAGATTCTGTGCATACCCAGCATTGCTATTGTATTAACGTTAATGCTGGCCGTCCCCCTAAATGGAGAACCCAGATATGTATATCTGCTCTATCTGGCGGCACCATTTGTTGCCTGTGTGATTGCATATGGAGACAGGGAGCAAGCTGTTGACTAAGATACCTATAGAGAGTTTTTAAGAGCAAGTTGTTGTGAAGTTTTGTGAACTACGCAAGAGCTTGCCTTTTTATTATTGGTATTTTTTCGGGCAATGAAATTACGGAGTGCCGGAAGATGAAGGAAAGATGAATTTTAGCATACGAAATATAATCTTTCTGGGGCAAACCAACAAATTGCATATGAAATCCCCCAAGTTAGCTACTGGAAGGTAAGTATTTGCTTGCAGGAATCCACGCTTTGGGGGATTTGTAACGAATACGGAAGCGTGGCTCCAAGAAGCTAAACTGCCCTGGGGCAGGCAGGAGAATTAAGCCGAAAATCCACCAAAGTAAGTGCAGACAGGCGGATATTTGCTTGCAGGAATCCACGTTTTGGGGGATTTGTAACGAATACGGAAGCGTGGCTCCAAGAAGCTAAAATACCCTGGGGCAGGCAGGAGAATTAAGCCGAAAATCCCCCAAAGCAAGTGCAGGAAGGCAAGTATTTGCTTGTAGAAATCCACGCTTTGGGGGACTGGTAACGGATACGGAAGCGTGGCCCCAAGAAGCCAAACCGCCCTGGGGCGGTCAGGAGAATTAAGTCGAAAATCCACCAAAACCAAGACTGCCGCAAGCAAATTCTATGCCGCAAGCCGATGGTTTGGGGGATTTCCTGTGTTCATCAACCGTCAGCCCCAGAGTACTTAAGCTTCTTGGAGCCACGCTTCCGCAATCGTAATACATCCACCAAAGCGAAGACTGTCGCAAGCATCAAGATGCTTGGCTGGTACAATCATGCATCTACTTATGATTTCTACGATAAGCACCAGGCGACATCCCTTTATATTTCTTAAATTGCTTTTCGAAGGTGCCCAGGGAATGGAATCCACATTGCAGGGCTATGGTGTAGATGTCATCATAATGAGAGGTCAATAATTTACAGGAAGCTTCAACACGGATTCTGTTAATGTAAGCATTTACCGTCTCCCCCACTTCCGTTCGAAATCTGGTACTAAAGTAGTAGTCAGAATATGAGAGACGCTGGGCAAGGGAACGAATGGTCAGCAGTTTATCTGGGTGTAGCTGGATATACTGGCAGGTGTCCTTTATCTCTGGAGAAATGGCACCGTCATTGGTCATGCGGTGAACATGTACAATATATTCATGTACATAGTCGTCGTGAATGCGGTTCAGCTCGGCCAGGGAACCGGCTGCTTCAATTGCCAGTATTTGTTGTTCCCGTAGAGTTAGTGCAATTTCCGGAGAAATTCCACCTTCCATGGAAGCCCGGGATTCCAAAGTGGCAAGAATCAGTGCATGATTTTTCATTTGCCGAAGATATTCATTGGAAAGACGACCGCTTTTTTTCAAATGAAACAGATTGGTTACATCCTTTTGATATAGAGTATTTCCGGTGCGAATAACCTCCATAAGGCGATTTTCCTCCAGATAGCGTTCTCGATGAAACTCATATTGATAGGAGGCCTCCGGAGGAAGAGATACATTTGCAGCACTTAAATCACTATAGATAAAGCCATCGGGGGACAGGCGTCTTCCGGTAATATTGTAGTATAGCTGCATCCCCCACTGGAGAAAATTGTCCAAAGACATAATAGGAAAGAGCTGCAGCAGCTGGGAAAAATGCTTCCGAGTAGCTACCGACAGTTCAATATGATTGAGCCGTTGCATCAATCGCATGGGCGTATCATCATCCAAAAAGACAGGTCCTATGGTATGAACCAGTGCGGATTGTTCATCCATTTTATCCAGCATAGTAATATAACTCATGCCTAAGGAATTGGAGAAAATGACAGGATAGACAATTCCTCTGGTATCCATTGCAGTAATATCCGGCATATTGGATTCGCCCAAATCCATGCCATGATTTAATACGTCAATCATGTGAAAGATTTCCAGGTCTGGAATATTATTATATTTCATCTCATAATTCTCATCTAAGACAATATAAAATACATTTCCCACATGGTGCATCATATTCCCCAGCCATTTGATTTTCTCTTCGTTGTATCTATCCATCATCCGTTATTCCCCTATATTTCAAATATAAGTTGAGCATAGCATAGTCTGGTTATCTCCTCAAGAAGAACATGAATTTCGACCAATAATATGGAATATGGCGTAATTAACAAGGGGGATTCTTTGTTAGTATGCAAATATGCAGGGAACACATTTTACGTGCAAATCGTACGTAGTAAGAAATATAAGTAGAAACAACAGTTAGGAGAGAAAAAATGAGAAATAAAACCAGGAAAAGAAGAAACAGAATCATAAGTCTTGGTGTCCTGTTGACCATGCTGCTGGGCTTAGCAGGCTGTGGCAATGGAGGAGGAACAGATACCTCTTACACCATGTGGCTGTATTCAGGAACCGATTCCAGCTATTATTCAGATTATGCAGATAATCCGGTCATGCAGTACCTGATGTCAAAAGAATGGGGAGAGGATAACAAACAGGTTGATTTTGAATTCTGGATACCTGCAAGTGGTACTGCTGCAGACAGCTATTCTACCATGATGGGAAGTGGAGATTATCCCGACATTTTAGATTGCTCTATTGCAGATCCGCCCCAGACGCTGTATCAGCAGGATGTGATTATGGATC
>CAZYYO010000170.1:2959-3199 GCA_964650965.1 uncultured Lachnospiraceae bacterium
TACAGAGCTGATACCAGAGTATATGCCAAATTACATGGCTTATCTGGAGGCACATCCTGAGGTAAAGCCTTATGCCATCAGCAATGTAGACGGCGAAGAGAAATATCTGTCTATCTATCAGGTAAATGAAGATTATGATTACACCTATTGTGGTCATATGTATCGAAGAGACTGGTTGGTGAAATATGGGGTGAATCCTTCAACCAATGAACCATTTTCCGGTGGTTATAACAGTGATGA
>CAZYYO010000171.1:0-3114 GCA_964650965.1 uncultured Lachnospiraceae bacterium
CTACTTATGCAAGAATTAATGAATACGGCTTTGTAGAAGCTCCATATAGAATAGTAGATAAATCAGACCCTAAGAACCCAGTTGTAACTGATGAAGTTAGATATTTTACAGCTGATGAGGAAGATGATTTTATCGTTGCACAGGCTAATGCTGAAATCGACGACGAAGGTCACTTCGTTAAGAATCAGGTTGCTTGTCGATTTAGAGAAGAAACAACAGAATTTGAGAAGGGCAAGATTGATCTTATGGACGTTTCTCCTAAGATGGTATTCTCAGTTGCTACTTCAATGATTCCTTTCCTTCAGAATGATGATGCTAACCGTGCCCTTATGGGTTCTAACATGCAGCGTCAGGCCGTTCCACTTCTTACAACAGAAGCTCCTGTTGTTGGTACTGGTATGGAACACAAAGCAGCTGTCGATTCAGGTGTATGTGTTGTTGCTAAGGCTGATGGTATTGTTGAACGTTCTACATCAAAAGAAATCGTTATTAGACGTGAAGACGGTAATAAGGATGTCTATAAATTTATAAAATTCATGAGAAGTAACCAGTCTAACTGTTATAATCAGAGACCTATTGTATACAAGGGTGACAAAATCGTTAAAGGCGATGTAATCGCTGACGGTCCTTCAACATCAGATGGAGAAATCGCACTTGGTAAGAATCCACTTATCGGATTCATGACTTGGGAAGGTTATAACTATGAGGATGCTGTTCTTCTTAGTGAAAGATTAGTAAAGGATGATGTATATACATCTGTTCATATTGAAGAATATGAATGTGAATCTAGAGATACAAAGCTCGGACCAGAAGCGATTACAAGAGATGTACCAGGTGTTGGTGATGATGCTCTTAAGGATCTTGATGAAAGAGGTATCATTAGAATTGGTGCTGAGGTTCGTGCTGGAGATATCCTTGTAGGTAAGTTTACACCTAAGGGTGAGACAGAGCTTACAGCTGAAGAAAGACTTCTTAGAGCTATCTTTGGTGAGAAAGCAAGAGAAGTTAGAGATACATCTCTTAAAGTACCTCATGGTGAGTATGGTATCATTGTAGATGCTAAGGTATTCACAAGAGAGAATGGTGATGAATTATCACCTGGTGTTAATCAGTCAGTTCGTATCTATATTGCTCAGAAGAGAAAAATCTCTGTTGGTGATAAGATGGCCGGCCGTCATGGTAACAAGGGTGTTGTTTCTCGTATTCTTCCAGTTGAAGATATGCCTTTCCTTCCTAATGGCCGTCCTCTTGATATCGTACTTAACCCATTGGGCGTTCCTTCACGTATGAATATCGGACAGGTACTTGAGATTCACTTAAGCCTTGCTGCTAAAGCACTTGGATTCAATATCTCTATACCAGTATTCGATGGCGCAGATGAGAATGCAATTATGGATACACTTGATCTTGCTAATGATTATGTTAATCTTGAGTGGGATGAATTCGAAGCTAAATACAAAGGTAACATAAACGATGGCGTATTTGATTACCTTGAAGAACATAAAGATCATAGAGAATTATGGAAAGGTGTTCCTATCTCTCGTGATGGTAAGGTAAGACTTAGAGATGGTAGAACAGGTGAATATTTTGATAGCCCTGTTACTATTGGACACATGCATTACCTCAAGTTACATCACCTTGTTGATGATAAGATTCATGCTCGTTCAACAGGTCCTTATTCACTTGTAACACAGCAGCCTCTGGGTGGTAAAGCTCAGTTCGGTGGACAGCGTTTTGGTGAGATGGAGGTTTGGGCACTGGAAGCTTATGGTGCATCATATACTCTTCAGGAAATCTTAACTGTTAAATCTGATGATGTTATCGGACGTGTTAAGACATACGAAGCAATTATTAAAGGTGATAATATCCCTGAAGCTGGTATTCCAGAATCATTCAAGGTACTCTTAAAAGAACTTCAGTCTCTTGCTCTTGATGTTAAAGTATTAAAAGAAGACGGAACAGAAGTTGATATTATGGAATCAGTTGATGATAATACTCCTGATATCAAGAGATTTATGGATGAAAATGGTGGAATTGGCGATGCCAAGGATTACCACAAAAACGGATATTCACAGGTTGGAAAAGATGGCGAACTCGTAGTAGATGAGACAGTAGATCAGGATGTAGAAGAAGATTTAGCTGAGGAAACTTTCAACGATGCCGAAAACTCGGATTTTTCAGATGAAGAATAATAGAAGGGAGTGCCAGTAATGCCAGAGACAACAACTAATGAAACATATAAACCAATGACATTTGATAAGATTCAGATCGGTCTTGCCTCTCCAGAAAAGATTCTGGAGTGGTCAAGAGGCGAGGTTACAAAACCAGAGACAATCAATTACAGAACATTAAAGCCAGAAAAAGAAGGTTTATTCTGTGAAAGAATCTTTGGACCAAGCAAAGACTGGGAATGCCATTGCGGAAAATATAAGAAAATCAGATATAAAGGTGTTATCTGTGATAAATGTGGTGTTGAGGTAACAAAGGCCAGCGTTCGTAGAGAGCGTATGGGTCATATTGAACTTGCAGCTCCTGTATCTCATATATGGTACTTTAAGGGTATCCCATCTCGTATGGGATTAATCCTTGATTTATCACCAAGAGTACTTGAGAAAGTTTTATACTTCGCTTCATATATTGTTTTGGATAAGGGTGAAACAAACCTTTCAGAAAAACAGATCCTTTCAGAAAAGGAATACAGAGACGCTTATGATCAGTGGGGCAACACATTCAGAGTAGGAATGGGTGCTGAATCTATCAAAGAGCTCCTTGCAAAGATTGACCTTGAAAAAGAGTCAGATGAGCTTAAGAAAGAATTACAGGATGCGTCAGGTCAGAAGAGAGCAAGAATTATTAAGAGACTTGAAGTTGTTGATGCATTCCGTGAATCTGGTAACAAGCCAGAATGGATGATTCTTGACAGAGTACCAGTTATTCCACCAGATATCAGACCAATGGTACAGCTTGATGGTGGTAGATTTGCTACATCTGATCTTAATGATTTGTACAGAAGAATCATCAATCGTAATAACAGACTTGCACGTCTTATGGAGTTAGATGCTCCTGAGATTATTGTTAGAAATGAAAAGAGAATGCTTCAGGAAGCAGTTGATG
>CAZYYO010000172.1:0-2312 GCA_964650965.1 uncultured Lachnospiraceae bacterium
TTGGGACGATTGGTATCTACAACCATAACCAGTGTATCTCTGGTAACAATATTCACCGCTTCCTCGCTAGTAATAAACATATCCGCTGGATATCCTGCCTCTTCTGTAAAACATTCTACCAACGGACGGAGCGAAAGTGTAACTGTATTTAATACAATCTGTGCCTTCTTATCTAACTCTCTTGCTGCACAATACACCCCGATGGCCGTTCCAAAAGCATCCGCATCTGACAGAGAGTGTCCCATAATAATTACATTCTCCCGGCTTCCTATCATTTCCCGTAGTGCCTGCGCTTTGACTCTTGCCTTTACTCTGGTATTCTTCTCAATTTGCTTTCCTCGAACCCCATAATAGGATACATTTCCATTATCCTTGATAACAACCTGAGAACCACCTCGTCCCAGGGCAATATCTATGGCTGCTCTGGCAAAATCAGCATTCTGGTTATAGGTCTTGCCGTTAATACCAATTCCTATACTCAATGTGATTTCCATTTCATTTCCTGCTTTGGTGTTCTTAATGTCTTCCAGGATACTGAATTTATTTTCCTCTAAATGCTTTAAATACTTGTACTGAAATACGACAAAATATTTATCCTTCTCCATCTTTCGCACCAGTGCATCCATTCCGCTGAAATATTTATTAATCTTACGGTCAATAACTGCTGTCAGCAGAGATCTTCTAACATCCTCTACATTGTCAAAGACTTCCTCATAGTTATCAATATATATCAGGGCAGATACCATCTTCTCATCATCTAACCGTTGGCGACTGGACTGAAGCTCTGTTTCATCAAATAACAGCAGCGCTATCATAGAGCTGGCACCCTCTGCCATTTCAATCAACTGACTTTCTCCGTCCATTTCATCGAAATACAACTTCTGCATTCTGGCTTCGTAGATTCTGCCTTCATAGGGAACCATGATAGAAAATGCATCCTCTTGAGCCTTCAACAGACTTTCCTTGGTAATCTCCTTAAATATAGAAGTAATGGATTTCTGATAATAGCGATCCTTCTGCGTAATTAAGGTAAACTCCTCATTCATCCACATCAGCTTGCCGTCCCCATCCATTAAGGCGTAAGGCATCTGAAACTTATTTAACAGTTCCTTCTGCACGGTAGCATATTTGGTGGCAAAGCTAATAATCTCCTGGGAGACTCTGGCTTGATTATGGTAATAGAAAATCAGAACCGATATGGAATATATTAAAACAAAAACACTTACTCCCATCCCCAATTTCACGCTATAAAAATACATGGCGAAATTGCCTATGATAAATACAATAATCATGTAAAGGGGGGCCTGGAGATAGGTCTTCAATGCTCCCTTATAATTTAATGTTCCCATAATAACTCCTATTGTTGGTTAAATGCGTAAGCAATGCTTCCTGGGGAAGCATTACATGTATTATAGCACTTAAATTTGGGGGAATAAAGGGTATTTTCTTGGGGATGGTTATTTTGACGGACATTCTGTTTTTCTTTTGGTTATTCTGACATTGTTTGCTTTTTTTCTTGCTGATATACTTGTGATAGTTTAAATCATACCGTGTTTTCTATGAGACACTGTATTTGAAGAAAGGAGAAGTGTTATGACATCAGTTCTTATTAACATTAATTCCATTGATAAGGTAAAGGCTTTCGTTAATGCAATCACTGCTTTTGACAATGATTTTGATCTTGTTGCAGGACGTTACATTATTGATGCTAAATCTATTATGGGAATCTTCAGCCTGGATTTATCCCAGAACCTGAAGCTGGTTATCCAAAGAGACAACGAAATTGATGCTATTATGGATGCTTTAAAGGATTTCATCGTAGCATAGTAACCAAATGTAACTGGTACTGCCCGGGGGATTATGGCAGTCTTATATTTTTAGGAAAGAGGATTTAGGAAAATGGCAGATATTACTTTAAAAAATATTACAAAAATTTACCCAAACGGCGTTAAGGCTGTAAAGGACTTTAACCTTGATGTTAAGGATAAAGAATTTATCATCTTTGTAGGACCTTCAGGTTGTGGTAAATCTACTACCCTTCGTATGATTGCTGGTCTGGAAGATATCTCCGGTGGAGACTTAATCATTGATGGTAAGAAAATGAACGACGTTGAGCCTAAGGACAGAGATATTGCAATGGTTTTCCAGAACTACGCTCTGTACCCACATATGACTGTATATGACAACATGGCCTTCGGATTAAAGCTTCGTAAATTACCAAAGGACCAGATTGACAAGAAGGTTCGTGAAGCAGCTCAGATTCTTGATTTAACAGATTATCTTGATCGTAAACCTAAGGCTTTATCTGGTGG
>CAZYYO010000172.1:2322-3106 GCA_964650965.1 uncultured Lachnospiraceae bacterium
GAGACAACGTGTTGCTATGGGACGTGCTATCGTTCGTAATCCTAAAGTATTCCTTATGGATGAGCCACTTTCTAACTTAGATGCTAAGTTAAGAGTTCAGATGAGAATTGAAATCTCCAAGCTTCATGAGAACCTTGGTGCAACTATCATCTATGTAACACATGATCAGACCGAGGCTATGACCTTAGGAACCAGAATCGTTGTTATGAAAGACGGCGTGGTAATGCAGATTGATACTCCTACCAATTTATACAATGCTCCAGCAAACTTATTTGTTGCAGGATTCATTGGCAGCCCACAGATGAACTTCTTAGATGCTCAGATTTCTGTTAAGGGTGATGATGTTACTGCTACCGTTGGTGATCACGTTCTTGCTGTTCCAGCTTCTAAGGCAAAGGCTCTTAAGGATGGCGGATATGATGGCAAGACCGTTGTTCTTGGTATTCGTCCAGAGGATATTCATGATTCTCAGATGTTTATCGAAGCAAGCCCTAACACTGTAATTGAAGCTAAGATTCGTGTTTATGAGTTACTTGGTGCTGAAGTATTCTTATACTTCGATTATCAGGATTCACAGTTAACTGCAAGAGTTGATCCTAGAACAACTGCAAGAACTGGTGATACTGTTAAATTTGCTCTTGATATGGAGAAGGCTCACTTCTTTGATAAAGAAACAGAGCAGACCATTACAAACTAGAAATAATATGATAAAATAGCTTAGGTAAATACCTAAGCTATTTTTTTATGTAAATACATTTTATTTTTATACAGCTTCATATTCCAT
>CAZYYO010000173.1:0-3094 GCA_964650965.1 uncultured Lachnospiraceae bacterium
TCAGTGTGGTCTTCCAAAGGAAATGGCAATTGAATTATTTAAGCCGTTTGTAATGAAGGAATTAGTTGCAAATGGAACCGCACACAATATTAAGAGTGCAAAGAAAATGGTTGAGAAATTACAGCCAGAAGTATGGGATATCTTAGAGGATGTTATTAAAGAGCATCCGGTTATGCTAAACCGTGCCCCCACACTTCATAGATTAGGAATTCAGGCATTTGAGCCAATCCTTGTAGAAGGTAAGGCAATTAAGCTGCATCCATTGGTATGTACCGCTTACAATGCCGATTTCGATGGAGATCAGATGGCAGTTCATCTTCCACTGACCGCAGAAGCACAGGCAGAATGTCGGTTTATGCTTCTTTCTCCAAACAACCTGTTGAAACCTTCTGATGGTGGACCTGTAGCAGTTCCTTCACAGGATATGGTACTTGGTATCTATTATCTGACACAGGAGAGACCGGGAGCATTAGGAGAAGGCAAGATCTTCAAGAATATTAACGAAGCTATTCTTGCTTATGAGAACAAAGTGTTAACTCTGCACTCCAAAGTTAAGGTTCGTGTTCATAAGACCATGGAAGACGGAACCGTTAAGACTGGAATTATTGAATCCACTGTGGGACGTTTCATTTTCAATGAAATTATTCCTCAGGATCTGGGATTTGTAGACCGCAGCAATCCGGAGAACGACCTGTTATTAGAGATTGATTTCCATGTTGCTAAGAAGCAGTTAAAACAGATCTTAGAGAAGGTTATCAATGTTCATGGTGCAACTAAGACAGCAGAAGTGTTAGATGATATTAAGTCTATGGGTTATAAATACTCTACAAGAGCAGCTATGACCGTATCTATTTCTGATATGACAGTGCCACCTCAGAAGCCGGAATTAATTGCTGAAGCTGAGGAAACCGTAGATAAGATTACCAGACAGTATAAGCGTGGTATTATTACAGAAGAAGAACGTTATAGAGAAGTAGTTGAAACCTGGAAAGAGACAGATGATGAATTAACAGATGCACTGCTTTCCGGATTGGATAAATATAACAACATCTTTATGATGGCTGATTCTGGAGCCCGTGGTTCTGACAAGCAGATTAAGCAGTTGGCAGGTATGCGTGGACTGATGGCTGATACAACAGGACGTACCATCGAGCTGCCAATCAAATCCAACTTCCGTGAAGGTCTGGATGTACTGGAATATTTCATGTCTGCACATGGAGCTCGTAAGGGTCTGTCTGATACAGCTCTTCGTACAGCCGATTCTGGATACCTGACAAGACGTCTGGTTGACGTATCACAGGAATTAATTATTCGTGAGTCAGATTGCTGCGAGGGAACCGACCGTGAGATCCCGGGAATGTGGATTAAAGCATTTATGGATGGCCGTGAAGAAATCGAAAGCTTAGAGGAACGTATTACAGGAAGATTCTCCTGTGAGTCTATCTTCGACGCTGAAGGCAATATGATTGTAAAAGCAAACCACATGATTACACCAAAACGTGCACATGCAATTGTGACCGTAGGCGTAAATGCAGAAGGTAAAGCGATTACAGAAGTTAAGATTAGAAACATTTTAACCTGTCGTTCCCACGTGGGCGTATGTGCAAAATGTTACGGAGCAAACATGGCAACAGGCCAGGCGGTTCAGGTTGGTGAGGCAATTGGTATTATTGCTGCCCAGTCCATTGGTGAGCCAGGTACACAGCTGACCATGAGAACCTTCCATACAGGTGGTGTTGCCGGTGACGATATTACCCAGGGTCTTCCTCGAGTAGAAGAATTATTTGAGGCAAGAAAGCCAAAGGGACTTGCTATTATCACAGAGTTTGCTGGTCGTGCCGAGATCAAAGACACCAAGAAGAAACGTGAAGTTCTTGTAACCAGCAAGGAAGATGGAGAAGTGAAAGCATATCTGATTCCTTATGGCTCACGTATCAAGGTGTTAGATGGCCAGGAATTAGAGGCTGGTGACGAGCTGACCGAAGGTTCTGTTAACCCACATGATATCCTGAAAATTAAGGGTGTTCGTGCAGTACAGGATTATATGCTTCAGGAAGTGCAGCGTGTATATCGTCTCCAAGGTGTAGAAATCAATGACAAGCATATCGAAGTTATTGTTCGTCAGATGTTGAAGAAGATTCGTATTGAAAACAATGGCGATTCAGAATTCTTACCAGGAACACTGGTTGATTTCTTAGATTTCGATGATATGAATGAAAGACTGATTGCAGAAGGCAAAGAGCCAGCAGAAGGTAAACAGGTATTACTTGGTATTACCAAAGCCAGTCTGGCAACCAATTCCTTCCTGTCAGCAGCATCCTTCCAGGAGACCACCAAGGTTCTTACTGATGCAGCAATTAAGGGTAAGGTTGATCCATTGATTGGTCTGAAGGAAAATGTTATCATTGGTAAGCTGATTCCTGCAGGAACTGGTATGAAGCGTTATGGAAATATCAAGCTGAATACAGATTACAATAAAGCAACTGCGGCAGCATACCAGGAATTCGAAGGAATGCTGGATGAAGATGCCGAAGACGTTGTAACAGACGTTGATGTGGATGAAGTACCGGTGGATGTAGAATAAGCATTACTGATATACAGATGGTAATAAAGTAAAAGAAATATCCTATATAGAAGAAATCCCTTTGCCAATTCCGGTGAAGGGATTTCTTGATGGTAAAATATACCGGTGAGAATTGTAAGAATCAAGTAAAAGTGCTTGACAAACAAGGTGGACGCAATTATAATAATTTAGCGTGCATAGATTTGCGCGCATTCAAAAATACTACAGGAGGTGAAAATAATGCCAACATTTAACCAGTTAGTAAGAAAGGGTAGACAGACATCTGTAAAGGAGTCTACAGCACCAGCTCTTCAGAAAGGATTTAACTCCTTGAAGAAAAAGCCGACTGAGACAGCTTCTCCACAGAAGAGAGGTGTTTGTACAGCTGTTAAGACAGCAACCCCTAAAAAACCTAACTCAGCGCTGAGAAAAATTGCCAGAGTACGTCTTTCCAACGGAATCGAAGTTACAAGCTACATTCCAGGCGAAGGTCATAACTTGCAGGAGCATAGCGTTGTATTGATTCGTGGT
>CAZYYO010000174.1:0-3060 GCA_964650965.1 uncultured Lachnospiraceae bacterium
ATGCATAGCAGTTGGAAATACCAATGTATCTGGCTTTTCCTGCCTTTACCACATTGTTTAGTCCTTCTAAGATATCATAAATTGGTGTATTGTAATCCCACATATGGTAAATATAGAGATCCACATAATCCATTTCCAGATGAGAAAGGCTCTTATCCATCATTGCTTCGATGTGCTTTTGTCCTGATATTCCAGCCTCTATTTCTTCTACCGTACGTGGCAGGAACTTGGTAGCAACCACAACATCTTCACGCTTTGCAAAGTCCTTTAATGCCCTTCCCACATACATTTCACTGGTTCCGTTCTGATAGCCTACTGCAGTATCAAAGAAATTAACCCCAAGCTCTAGACCCTGTCTTATGATTTCTCTGGAGTGCTCCTCATCTATGGTCCAGCTGTGCTGGCCACTTTCTGCATCTCCAAAACCCATACATCCCATGCAGATGCGTGATACGTTTAAATCTGAATTTCCCAACTTTGTGTATTCCATGTTTTCTCCTATCTGCATACCCACGAAGCTTTCATTCCTGGCATGTCATCTTTATATACAAAAAATATCAGTCGTTTTCTTCTGTTGCTATTTCAGTTTCCCATATTCTTCCTCTGTTACTGGTTCACACCATTCATTGGAAGTCTCTTCTCCTGGGCACTCCACAGCGATGTGACTAAACCAGCTGTCTGCTTTGGCTCCATGCCAGTGCTTCACATTTGCTGGTATGGTAATGACCGTTCCTGGAATCAAGCTTACTGCATCCTTTCCTTCCTCCTGATACCATCCCTCTCCTGCTGTGCAGACTAAAATCTGACCACCACCAGATATAGCATGATGAATATGCCAGTTGTTGCGGCATCCCGGTTCAAAGGTAACATTTGCTAGAAATACCGGTGCCTTTCCTGGTTCTGTTAATGGATTTAGAAAAGATGCTCCGCTGAAATACTGTGCATATCCATCATTTGGTACACCTGTTCCAAATACATTTGCTGTTTCAAATTCTTCTCTTGTTTTCACTTTGCTCATAATTCGTTTTCTCTCTTTCTTTTATTTCTTCTATTTTATCACTTCTATTGTTCCTGTGAAATCTTCTACCTGACTACTTTCACTCATTACTTCCTGATTTACGGCAGCTTCATTTTTACACACGCTCTGACATACTCCATAAGCTCCTCATACTTTTTGAACTCCATATGTTCATATTCTCTGACCTCTGATAGAAATACTTCCTTTTTGCTCTTAGATATCCAGATTTTTTGCTTTTGAGTGCTATCTTTTTTCTGTTCATTCATATCCATTCCCCCATTACAATAAG
The DNA here is from genome assembly GCA_964650965.1 of uncultured Lachnospiraceae bacterium. GTDB lineage: Bacteria > Bacillota > Clostridia > Lachnospirales > Lachnospiraceae > CAZYYO01. The sequence continues at coordinate 1,308 of CAZYYO010000174.1, forward strand.
TAGACCAAATTCACAATTCCACCTGCTATCATGGAGAAAGCCATGATAAACAGCAGATACATGACGAAATGCTTTGCACCCAGCACAATCTTCACTGCTCCAAGATTGGTAATCTTTGTTGCAGGACCGGTAATCATAAAAGCTGTTGCTGCCCCTGCACTCATACCACTGCTTAACCACTCCATCAGAAGTGGTATGGTTCCTCCTCCGCAGGCATAGAGTGGTACACCTATGGTGGCTGCCAGCAGTACACCGAATCCTCTCTGGGTCCCAAATAAATCTGCGATAAAATCTGCCGGAACATATCTCATGAATAAAGCTGACAGGATAATACCGATTAGGAAATAGCCACCCGTTGCTTTTATATTTCTCCAGACATTTTTCAGATAACGCAAGAGTACATTGGTGTCTGTGTCATGATTAGACGGTTCCTGCATCTTTGTAAAATTAAAAAAGTTTTTATCCTGATAAAAGATTCGGATGCATAATCCAGCCACAATGCCGCAGATACCGCTGGTAATAAGTCTCACCAAAGCCATATCCATTCCCAAGGACAGACTGTAAATAAAAAGCTGTGGATTCAGCATAATGGAACTGACCATAAAGGCTGCCAGCCAGTCATCCCGCATTCCTTTTTTAGAAAAGGATGCCGCAATGGGAATCGTCCCGTACATACAAAGTGGTGACAGAATTCCCAGTGCGCTTGCCAGTACAATACCAAAAACACCGTATTTTTTTCCTGAAATAGACGCAAACAAGTTATGAATCAGATTTTTCCCAAATACGGATACTGCTGAACCAATGAACATACCAAGCACCCAGTAGCGGAATACCTGCTCTAACTGTAATTCAAAGTAATACCATAAATAGACAAATTCTCTATGTAAAATATCCATCATCAGTCAATGCTCTCCAGCTGATAGGTGCGGCTTCCTAGACCGATTGTTTCTGCCGCCTCCAGTGTATGTAATCCGTTTCTTGATTCAATTCTCTGCACCAGAGATGCTCCGTCTCCGTCTGCCTGTTCGTAGATTAAATCAATACAAGCCTGATCGACTGCTACCGGGTCTGTAGATGCCAGGATTCCAATATCATGCATATCCGGTTCTGCCGGGTTGCCATCACAGTCACAGTCAACGGAAAGTCTGTTCATGACATTGATATAGATGATATTTCCATCCAGATAATCAGACACGCCTTTTCCAGCATCTGCCATGGATTCTAGAAAAGGATCCTGCTTGGCACTCCACATGCTGCCACCTTTATTAGCCGTATGAATCACATTCTTTCCTTCTGATGAGGCGATACCAATGGAAATATTTTTGATGGCACCACCGTACCCTGCCATGGCATGTCCCTTGAAATGAGAAAGCACAACATAATAGTCATAGTTTGCAAAATGGCTTCCAACCAAATCCTCTGACAGCAGCTGACCGCCTTCGATGGGGATGCTCATGGAGCCTTCCTCGTCCATAATGTCTACATTTGCAATAGCGGTGTAGCCATGATCCTCTGCCAGTTGTTTATGCATGGCTGTATTGGAACGTTCTCCGCCGTAAGCGGTATTACATTCTACAATCGTTCCATTTAAAGTCTGCACCAGGTCCTGAATCAGAACAGGATCAAGATAGTTACTTCCTGTTTCACCTGTACTGAGCTTTACTGCTACATTTTCTGCATCTATGGTAACACCAAGTGCCTCATAGGCAGCCATCAGACCTTCCGGACTGATATCTGTGGTCATATAAACGGT
>CAZYYO010000175.1:0-2997 GCA_964650965.1 uncultured Lachnospiraceae bacterium
TCACTGGTAGCCCAGCTTGTTGCAAATCTTACAATGGTATGATTCTCATCTGCTTTTTCCCAAAAGCTGAATTTTACGTTTGACGACAGGTATTCCATTTTACTGTTTTCCAATACAACAAATATTTGATTCGTTTCTGTAGGGATATAGAATTGATAACCCTTTTCTTCCAGGGCTGTGCTTAACCGTTTCGCCTGTTTGATTGCATTTTTACTGATTTCCAGATATAAGTCATCTGTAAATAAGGTATCAAACTGTAAGCCTAAGATTCGTCCCTTGGCCAGCAACGCACCGTGCTGTTTGATTTGTGTTATAAAATGCTTGGGTGGATTGTTCTTTGGAAATACTAATGCTTCGCCAAATAGGGCACCTACCTTGGTTCCGCCTATGTAAAACACATCGGAATATTTTACAATATCCTCTATGGTTACGTCATTAGAGCTGCTAACCAGACCATACCCTAATCTTGCACCATCAATATATAACGGCAAATCATTTGCGTGACACACCTGACTGATTTGCTCCAGCTCGTCTCTGGTATACAGCGTTCCATATTCTGTAGGGAAGGAAATATATACCATTCCTGGAAATACCATATGCTCATGATTGGCATCCTGGTTAAAATCCTGCAGGTACTGGTCTAATTCCTGTCCATCAATCTTGCCATCGTGGGATGGTACCTCTAGTACTTTATGACCTGTATATTCTATGGCTCCAGCCTCATGAATATTGATGTGACCACTTTCTGCTGCAATCGCTCCCTGGTATGGTGCCAGGATGGTATCAATTACCAGCTGGTTCGTCTGGGTTCCTCCCGTTAGAAAATATATGTCAGCATTGGGGCATCCACAGAATTGTCTAATCTTCTCCTTGGCACTTTCACAATAAGGATCGCTGCCATAGCCTGAGGTCTTCTCCATATTGGTGGTGGCAAGGCGATTAAGAATCTTCTCGTGGGCGCCTTCCATATAATCACTTTCGAAATATAACATTTCTTGTTTTCCTCCTTTATGAGTACTCTATCATTCGTACTTTGTCCTCATATCTGCTACAACATCTTCTGCATCTCGTAATTTTCCTTCTGAAGCATGATTTCTTGAAGCTGCCAATTTATCAAGTAATTCCGCTTCGGTAAGTGATGCATACAAATTATTTTCTGTTGTTCTTCTTTCTAGCCACATCACGCCTCGATGCACCCAACCCGCTGCTTCCAATCCAGAACCGTCTCCGCAGCCATGTCCTCCTGTAGGATAAAACTCGCTCCTACAGGGGATATTGCGGGATTTCAGTAGTGCTTCCAACGCCTTGGTACCTGGGCAGCAGGAATCATCCTCATTGCATATGGTAAACACTGGAGGAAAGCTTTCTACATGATTCAGATTACAGTACTTCTCATACTTCTGGCGGGTGTAATTCTTCCCCAGCATACCCACAAATTCCTTCTGAATTCCCTGTTCATTTTCCAACATGTGATACACTCCCGGATAGATGATAAATGCTGCATCCGGCTTGGATATACCATATTGGGGATAACCAATATCCTGCAGACAGTAATCCATAATCAGATGACCTCCTGCGGAAAATCCAGCTACCATATAGTGCTTGGGATCCACATGGAGTGCCTGGGCATTTTTCTGGATAAATTCCACTGCCAGAGCCAAATCCTCAATGGCATTGGGGAGTGCACCCGTCTTGCTGTCTAAGGTATAATTCAACACGAAAGCATGCAGTCCCTCCTGATTGAATCTGGCCGCAACCGGAAATCCTTCATTCACATTACTTACTACCAGATATCCTCCCCCAGGGCAAATAACAACAAAACCTGCTCCATCTTCCCCTGGAAAATGCATCAGCACAACATCCTCTCTCTCACCTACAGCGTACAGAAATTGTTTCCCTGATTGCCCAATTTGGACTAATCGCTTCATACCGAAGAGCAGTCCGTCTCCACAATGAGATGGAGAGAATCTACTCATACCATCTGCTGTCATATATAATATGGTCTTAGACCACCATTTATGGGAATACATAACATATTTCCGGGCTGGCATAAGATTATCATATTGAAAAACTTCCTTGAATTTTGTCTTTCCTGTAATGTTCATCTGCATTTCCCCCAAATCCTGACACAATCTATATTTATACTCTGTTGACTGGTGTTCCTTCCAGAAAGTTCTTCAAATTATCTACTGCAATATTCATCAGCCGTTCTCTGGTTTCTCTGGCCGCCCATGCGATGTGAGGCGTGATGATACAGTTGGGTGCTGTCAGCAGGGGGTTGCTTCCCTGTATGGGTTCCTGGGACACCACGTCTACTGCTGCCCCAGCAACTTTGCCCTGGCGAAGTGCCTGGGCTAAATCTTCCTCAACAATAAGCGGACCTCGGCCTGTATTAAGAATCAGAACCTGATCCTTCATTTTGCTGATACTGCCCTGATTAATCATACCGGTGGTTTCCGGGAACAATGGACAATGCAGGCTGATCACATCACTTCTGGCATATAACTCATCTAACTCTACAAAATGTAAATTTTTCCGTTCCATCCCTTTGTCCGGATGTCTCTTGTATGCTAAAATATTCATTCCCAGTGCCTGGGCAATGCCAGCTACCGTCTGGCCAATACGTCCATACCCAATAATTCCCATGGTCTTGCCGGTAAGCTCCATCATAGGATAGTCCCAGAAGCAAAAGTCCGGGCAGGCTTCCCATTTTCCCTGGTGTACGACCTGGTTATGATGCCCGATATGATGGCACAGCTCCAACAGCATAGCAATGGTATACTGTCCTACTGCATCTGTTCCATAAGTAGGAATATTCGTCACTACAATCCCCAGCTTTCTGGCCGCCTCCACATCAATTACATTATAGCCGGTAGAAAGTGCTCCCACATATTGAAGCTTGGGACAAGCCGCCAGTTTCTCTGCTGTAAGTCCTGTCTTATTGGTAAATATAATATTTGCATCTCCAATGCGGGATACAATATCTGCGGGTTTCGT
>CAZYYO010000176.1:0-2980 GCA_964650965.1 uncultured Lachnospiraceae bacterium
GTATTCAAGAATATTTAATCCTTCACGATAGTTAGATTTGATAGGAACTTCGATTGTTTTACCTGATGTATTGGCAATAAGTCCACGCATACCAGCAAGCTGACGAAGCTGTGAAGTACTACCACGAGCACCAGAGTCTACCATCATGTGAATTGGGTTATGAGCACCATCAAAGTTTGATGTAAGTTCATTTGATACACTATTAGTACATTCTTCCCAAATCTTTACAACTTTCTTGCTTCTATCTTCATTAGAAAGAAGACCCATATTGAAGTATTGAAGAACACCATCAATTTGTTTTTCTGCTTTTGCAAGAAAATCTTTCTTCTTTTCAGGAATAATAGCATCTGTAACAGCAACTGTTGTTCCTGAAATAGTTGAATATTTATATCCTTGAGCTTTTATATCATCAAGAACTCTTGAAGAAATTGAAACGCCATGTACTTTAATACAGTTGTTAACAATTTGACCAAGTTGTTTCTTTTTAACTACAAATGAAACTTCAAGTTTGAAGTCATTTTCTGGATCACTTCTATCAACAAATCCAAGATCCTGAGGAATTGGAGCATTAAAGATGATTCTTCCGATAGTAGTAACTATAACCTTTGACTGATTTTCTCCATCAATATCCTTAAACATACGAATTTTAGCAGGAGAATGAAGACCAAGAGAACCCTCTTGATAAGCCATCATAGCTTCATCTTTATCTCTATATACTTTGTATGTGCGGAATACTTTGTATTCTTTTTCAAGAGTAGCATCATCAAGGTCACAAAGAATATCAGCATCTGAAAGACCAGTTTTTGTTTTAACATCTTCAAATGATAATTCTTTTGTTCTGTCAGCATCCTTAAAGAATTTAGGCTGACCTGGTTCGCCTTCCTTAATCATTGTAAGGTAATAAGAACCGATAACCATATCCTGAGTAGGAACTGTAACTGGTTTACCATCAGATGGTTTAAGAAGGTTGTTTGCTGCAAGCATAAGGAATCTTGCCTCTGCCTGAGCCTCTGCTGAAAGAGGAACATGAACAGCCATTTGGTCACCATCGAAATCGGCGTTAAATGCTGTACAAGCAAGAGGATGAAGTTTAATTGCTCTACCTTCAACAAGTACAGGCTCAAATGCCTGAATACCAAGTCTATGAAGTGTAGGAGCACGGTTAAGCATTACAGGATGTTCTTTAATAACAACTTCAAGTGCATCCCAAACGCAAGCCTCTGATGCTTTTTCAACTTTCTTTCTTGCAGATTTAATATTAGATGCGGCACCTGTTTCAACAAGGCGTTTCATAACAAATGGTTTGAAAAGTTCAATTGCCATTTCTTTTGGAAGACCGCACTGATAAATCTTAAGTTCTGGTCCTACAACGATAACGGAACGTCCGGAATAATCAACTCGCTTACCAAGTAAGTTCTGACGGAAACGACCGCCCTTACCCTTTAACATATCAGACAGTGATTTCAGTGCTCTGTTTCCAGGGCCGGTAACTGGACGACCTCTTCTACCATTATCAATCAATCCATCAACAGCTTCCTGAAGCATACGCTTCTCGTTGCGAACGATAATATCTGGTGCACCTAATTCCAAAAGTCTTCTTAAACGATTGTTTCTGTTAATAATTCTACGATACAGGTCATTTAAATCAGAGGTAGCAAAACGTCCACCATCCAACTGTACCATTGGACGAAGGTCCGGAGGAATAACAGGAACAACGGTCATAATCATCCATTCCGGCTTATTTCCTGACTCACGGAAAGCTTCCACTACTTCTAATCTCTTAATAATTCTTGCACGCTTCTGACCAGATGCATCTTTCAGCTCTGCCTTCAGCTCTGCTGCGTCCTTCTCGAGATCAATATTTCTAAGAAGCTCCTGAACAGCCTCTGCACCCATTCCTACACGGAATCCGCTGCCATACTGTTCTCTTGCTTCCTGGTACTCGCCCTCAGACAGTACCTGCTTATACATTAATGGGGTATCCCCTGCATCTAATACAATATAGGATGCAAAGTATAATACCTTCTCCAATGTTCTTGGTGATAAATCAAGGATTAATCCCATACGGCTGGGGATTCCTTTGAAATACCAGATATGGGAAACAGGAGCTGCAAGCTCGATATGTCCCATACGCTCTCTACGAACGCTTGCCTTGGTAATCTCAACTCCACAACGGTCGCAGACTACACCTTTATAACGGATTTTCTTATATTTACCACAATGACATTCCCAGTCCTTGCTTGGTCCGAAGATTTTTTCACAGAACAGTCCGTCTTTCTCTGGTTTCAGAGTTCTGTAGTTAATGGTCTCTGGTTTCTTAACTTCCCCACGGGACCATTCTCTGATCTTCTCTGGTGATGCCAAACCAATCTGAATTGCATCAAATTCTATTGGTTGATTTGTCGCTTCTTTATTCATTGTCTCTGGCATTTATGAAACTCCCTTCCTATTATTCTTCATCAAGAACACTGTCTGCATCAAAATCAAATGATTCGTCCTCTGCTTCATCGTCCTCTGGAATATCTACAAGTTCTTTACTGTCTTCATCGAATTCCTGCTTTGTGAATCCATTTGCAGCAAAAGCTTCATTGTTCTCGAATGCGAAGTTCTTGTCTCCGGCAATAATCGCATTAATATCGGTATTGCCATATTCACTGGTTTCCATCAGCTGAACTTCATTTCTGTCTTCATCTAATACTTTTACATCCAATCCCAAGGATTGCAGCTCTTTTAACAATACCTTAAAGGACTCTGGAATTCCAGGTTCAGGGATGTTCTCGCCTTTGATAATTGCTTCATAGGTCTTAACACGTCCAACCACATCATCGGATTTCATTGTTAAGATTTCCTGTAAGGTATAAGAAGCGCCATATGCCTCTAATGCCCAAACTTCCATCTCTCCAAATCGCTGTCCACCGAACTGTGCTTTACCACCTAATGGCTGCTGGGTTACTAAGGAGTAAGGACCAGTAGAACGTGC
>CAZYYO010000177.1:0-2932 GCA_964650965.1 uncultured Lachnospiraceae bacterium
CAAAGCTGTTATCATTTTCTTAAATCCGAGCATTCCACGTTGTGCCACAACACCAGACGTTACCTGTACAGTTAACTCAACCCAGGCACCCTCACGGCACACGGGAGATCAAACTTAGTGCTGCTTCATTCCTGACCTGACACGGTTCGTAAGTTCCCGTTGCGCAAGACCCAAATCTCAACGCCACTTATGCAGGGCGGCTCTGATGCCTAAAACCCGAAATGGAATATCACCCCAGCTAGAGCGGATTGCTGGTACAGGGAGCCGCTACTTCCCCGGCTGCTCGGAGACTATATTGTAGCTTGTTTGTCCCTGTTTGTCAATAAATCTGACGCAACGTTTTACTGCAATCGGCACTATTGTTTCTGTTCCCGCAGTTCTCGGAAGAAATCAGACATCATCTGAGAACATTCCTCTTCTAGAACACCCTTCTCTATCTCCACCTGATGATTGAACCTATCTATTTGCAGCAGATTAATCACGGAGCCGGCACAGCCTGCCTTGGCATTCATACTGCCGATTACCACCTTGGGAATTCTCGCCTGAACGATGGCTCCTGCACACATTTGACAGGGCTCCAGAGTAATATACATAACGCAGTCCTCCAGTCGCCAGTCCCCTGTTTTCTTGCAGGCCTCCTGCATAGCCAGCATCTCTGCATGACTGATAACACATTTATCCGTGTTTCTACGGTTATAGCCTCGGGCAATAATCTTGTCTTTTTGCACGATGACACAGCCGATAGGAACTTCATTCATATCATAGGCCTTCCTGGCTTCCTTTAATGCGGCTCTCATATATTTTTCAGATATTTTCTGCTCCTTTTCCTGAAGCTTTTGCTGCTCCCGCTCTTCCTTCTTAGCCTGTCGCTGCTTGCTTTCTTCTTCCTTCTTATCTTTATACTCTTTTCGTTTCTTCTCTAATTCCTCTTTGATTGCCATAATAGTATTTCCTCTCCAACTCTGGTATAATTTCTGTAGTATTATAGTATCACTTTTTATAGAAAGAAGGAATATTTGCCATGAACATCTTAGGTCTGCAGAAGACAACTCTTTTAGATTATCCTCAGCATGTGGCTTCTACCATTTTCACCGGAGGCTGCAATTACCGCTGCCCGTATTGTCACAATGGAGACCTGGTGCTTCATCCGGAAACCATGGAGGCCTACTCTGTGGACGAAGTCATGGAGCATTTTCAGAAACGCTCCCGTATGCTGACAGGTATCTGTATTACCGGGGGAGAGCCCACCTTGCAGCCAGACCTGTATGATTTCATTGTGAAGCTTCGACAGTTCTCTCTGCCTATTAAGTTAGACACCAACGGCTCCCGACCAGAAGTTCTAAAAAAGCTGGTAACCGATGGACTGATTGACTACGTTGCTATGGATATTAAGCATTGTCCTGACAAATATGCCTCGATTGCCAATATGCCTGGCTTTTCTTTTGATGATGTAAATGCTTCAGTTTCCTTTCTTATGAGCAATGTGATTTCCTATGAATTTCGCACTACCTTGGCAAAAGAGCTTCACACTACGGACGATATGAAGGCAATTGGACAGTGGTTAAAAGGATGTCAGGCTTATTATCTACAGCCCTATAAGGAATCGGAGGAGGTTATCCACCCTGTCTACCATCCTCACAGTAAGGAAGAGCTGGAAGCATTTGTTACCATTCTAAAGGCGGATATCCCTCAGGTTATGATTCGAGGACTGGATTAAAGGAGCTTATCGATTATGGAATTATCTTATCACACCAACCATCTGCTGCTTCAAGTGTTAAACCAGGAGGCAGCACCTTTGACGCTTGCCTTCTATCAGCAGAATCGGGAACGATTTGAGGCGGTAGAGCCGATCATCAATGAAGATTTCTATACCTTAGAGCATCAGCAGAACCTTCTTACCTACGAATTCCAGGAGACGCTGCGTCTGCATATGATTCGCTTCTGGATTTCACTGCCGGAAGACCCGGATGTATTAATTGGAACCATCTGCTATCACAATATTCGCCGCCCGGTATTCTCCTGCTGCAGTGTGGGATACAAGATGGATTACCGTTATACCCACCGGGGATATTGCAGAGAAGCCTTGGCTTTTGGCAACCAGCTCATGTTCCAGGAGCTAGGACTCCATCGAATCGAAGCTCTGGTGATGCCATCCAATCAGAACTCTATTTCCCTTTTGGAGTCTTTGAACTTCCATCAGGAAGGACTTCTGCGAGACAAAATATTATTACAGAATCAGTGGCAGGATCATTTTCTTTATGCGTTGATTCAGGAATAATTTCTGGTCTTTTTTCAAATACTTATCAAATAGTTTACAGATTTTTGTAGCTTTTTTCTTGAATTTGACTTACAATTTATTTATCACACTTATGAAAGGAGTCAATGATTATGGCAAAATATGTATGTAGTGTATGTGGATATGTTCACGAAGGAGATGAGCCACCAGAGGCTTGTCCTATCTGTAAAGCTCCAGCTGAGAAATTCACCAAACAGGAGGGTGAAATGACTTGGGCTGCTGAGCATGTAGTAGGTGTTGCACAGGGTGTTAGTGATGATATTATGGCTGACCTTCGTGCGAATTTCGAAGGAGAATGTTCTGAGGTTGGTATGTATCTTGCAATGGCAAGAGTTGCCCACAGAGAAGGATATCCTGAGGTTGGTATGTATTATGAGAAGGCTGCTTATGAAGAAGCTGAGCATGCTGCTAAATTTGCAGAGCTGTTAGGAGAAGTTGTTACCGACTCCACCAAGAAAAATCTGCAGATGCGTGTAGATGCAGAGAATGGTGCAACCGCTGGAAAAGCTGACCTGGCAAAACGTGCGAAAGCTGCTAACCTTGATGCAATCCATGATACTGTTCATGAAATGGCTAGAGACGAGGCTAGACATGGTAAGGCTTTCCAGGGACTGCTTAACAGATACTTTGGTTAAT
>CAZYYO010000178.1:0-2913 GCA_964650965.1 uncultured Lachnospiraceae bacterium
CAATCCATTTTCTTATATCAGAGAAGAAACCGATGTTGTAAAGCTGATTACCAATCTTATCAGTAATACAACTCCAAAGGGTGCAACGCCTTCTGATCCATTTTGGGAGAAAGCGGAAGGATTATTCCTTCAGGCAATTTTCTATTATGTCTGGTTAGAGGTAAAACCAGCAAAGAGAAATTTTGAGACTGTATTAAAGCTCCTTGGAGAAGCAGAGGTTACAGAGCAGGGGAAACCATCCAGACTGGATGTGCGAATGAAGTTCTTAGAGGAGAATAATCCATTAGGTGCAGCGCATCCCGCAGTTAAGCAGTATAACAAGTGTATGCGTGGTGCAGGAGATACAGTTCGTTCTATTATTATCAGTGCGAACTCCAGACTGGCATTCTTAGAGAATCAACAGGTCTTACGACTGCTTTCCAAAGATGAATTGAGCCTTGCAGATATTGGCATTGGAGTAAATGGGGATGGAGAGACAAAGACAGCACTATTTTGTGTCATTCCAGACTCAGACAAATCCTATAACTTCATTATTGGTATGCTTTACACACAGATTTTTCAGGAATTGTATTATCAGGCAGACTTTAACTGTGGAGGCAGATTACCAATTCATGTGACTTTTATGTTAGATGAGTTTGCCAATGTCGCATTGCCAGATGACTATTGTTCTTTGCTATCTACAATGCGAAGCCGAGAAATATCCAGTATCATTATCATTCAGAACTTTGCGCAGCTTAAGGCATTGTTTAAGGATACCTGGGAAACAATCCCCGGCAACTGCGATACCTTTATATATCTTGGTGGAAATGAACAGTCCACGCACAAGTATGTTTCAGAGCTACTTGGAAAAGGAACGATAGATAAGAAATCTAGTGGAGAGACAAAAGGCAGACAGGGAAGTTCCTCAAGGAACTATGATGTACTTGGCAGGGAAATCTTTACTCCAGATGAAGTCAGAAAACTGGATAACAAGAAATGTATTATCTTTATTCGTGGGTTTGATCCGATTTTGGATAATAAGTATATTCCATTTGCACATCCAATGTTTAATCAGACTGCAGATGGAAAGGGAAAACCGTATGTCCATGAGATTACAAGTAACAGAAATCTGATTGGTCCACCATTTGAGATTTTATCCCAAAAGGCAGTAGAACATTATGAGAAACAGAAAGAGAAAGGCGATAATGTTTTCATCGATGACTTGAAGTATGAGGAATTTATGCTGCTTGGTGAAGTGGAACTGAATCATAGATTTACCAGTCTGGAAGAAAAAGAACAGAAGGAAAAGCTGAATCAGGAGCAGGCACAGGAACTGGAATACTCGCAGGATACGGAAGCAGAAGTGCAACAAAAGCAGGAATTAGTGTCAAAAAGAGAAAAGCCAGAATGGGAAGATACCATAACAAATCGTATGCTTCATTGGAATTATACAGAAGGACAGAAGGAAGAATTGCAAAAAGCATTTGAAGCAAAGATTCCGAAGGCTGTGATTATGGAATACTTTTATCCTGATGTAAATGTTGTAGAGATGAGAGATAGATTTTATAATGCTTAATGTTTTTACTATCGCACAAGTTCATTGTATTTGATATAATGGACTTGTGTGAGGCACGAGCCTTATAAAATTTTGAAAAGTTGAATTAAGATACTGATAATGGAAAAACTTAGTGAATAAAGGAGGCTTTCTATGAGTGACAATGAATTAGAAAGCAATATGCAAATGGATGAATCAAACCTGTTTAAGCATATTGCTGTTATTATAGAAAATCGTAAAGAGAGTATAGCTTCAAGGGCAAATTGTGAGGTAACACTGATGTATTGGGAAGTAGGTCATTACATCAATACTACGATTTTAGAAGGTGATAGAGCAAAATACGGAAAGAAGATAATTGCGAAATTAGCAGAACAATTGCAGACAAAATATGGTAATAGTTTTGATTATGCGAATATTCGACGGATGATTCAGCTTGCTGAGCGTTTTCCGGATTTTGAGATTCTCGTTCCACTGGCACGAGAATTGAGTTGGTCACATTTTATTGCTTTATTGCCTATAAAATCTGATGATGCATTTATGTACTATGCGAATGATGCTATCTGTAGAAAACTTGGAAAGCGGGAACTTAGAAACCAGATTTCAAGAAAGAGTTATGAACGTCGTGAAATAGCGAATATGGAATTGTCAGAACAAACAGCAGTACCATTACATCTTTTTAAAGATCCATATTTGTTGGATACGCTTGGTTTAAAAGATGATTTTTTGGAAGCTGATTTAGAAAAAGCAATTCTTGTAGAACTTGAAAAATTCTTTTTAGAATTTGGACACGGTTTTTCGTTTGTAGAACGACAAAAAAGAATGACTATGGATGGGGATGATTTTCGATTAGATTTATTGTTCTATCATAGAGATTTGAAACGTTTGGTTGCTGTAGAGTTAAAGATAGGAAAATTCAAACCTCAATATAAAGGACAAATGGAATTTTACTTACGCTGGCTAAACCAGTATGAGCGTAGAGAGGGAGAGGATGCACCTATTGGTCTTATTCTATGTACAGAAGCAAGTCGTGATCAGATAGAATTGATGGAAATGGATAAAGCAGGAATTGCAGTGGCACAGTATTGGACTGCATTACCGCCTAAAGCTGAGTTTGAGAGAAAGATTAAAGAGATTTATGCGGAAACGCAGGAACGCTTAGAACGTAGAAAAGAGTTGGGAATTGATAGCTCTTCAACTAGAGAAATAGATTATTTTTTGGAGCGAGACAAAGAGGAAGAAGATGAATAACAGCAAGACAGCACTTTAGCCAATGGTTAGGGTGCTTTTTTCATGCCTTGAAGGGAGGTGGTTATTGCAGTAACGTATCGGGGAAAGCCCGATTAACCTAAGTACCAGGAGCAATCCTGTAACAATAGATC
>CAZYYO010000179.1:0-2905 GCA_964650965.1 uncultured Lachnospiraceae bacterium
CAGAATCTCTGCAATATCATCGAACGCTGGAACCTGACACAGTATAATGCCTCAGCCCAGAACCAGGGAGGTAACATCTCTGGCTGGTATCGTGTGCGTAAGAGCTGGCAGAATGCAGCTTCCCAGAAAGGGGCGTTCCATGATCTGTCCTATGCTAAGCAGTGCGCGGATGCGAATCCGGGGTATACGGTTTTTGACCCGACCGGCAAGGCGGTCTATCCTGTGAATCAGACTGCATCTGTGCCGTATGCGGTTCGCGTGTCCATCAACGACCTCAATATCCGTAAATTACGGTAAGACCGGTTATTACACCGGAAAGGGCGTGTTCACCATCGTGGCGGAGTCTGCTGGTGCTGGTTCTGTGAAAGGCTGGGGCAAGCTGAAATCCGGTGCAGGCTGGATCGCACTTGACTTTGCAGCACGTATCTGACCTTCATGGGCTTTCCTGAAAAGGAGAGCCTTTTACATACAACGCAATCGTCAGTTCTGCCCGATTATATGGGCAGATATTCTACGATTTATAGTTCGGATATCACTTGCTATAAGTGCCGGATAGAGCAAATATGTCACTACCCGAAGATAGGAAAAGGCGGTGGCATTACCACACGTTTTCCTTTCGGAAGGAAAATCAGACGAAAGGAGAGGACGATATGGATTCAAATGCTTTTCTGAATGACCTGATGTCAAAGATGAAGCTGCCGGAAGCAAAAGGAAAGAAAAAGGCAGAACAGAGTGAATCGGTGGCGCAGATTCTTGCCGCCATGCAAAAGGTCAAGACTGAGAAAAAGAAGCCGCCTGTAACCAGCTACGCACCGACAAAAGAAATGCCGGTGAATGAGCTGGAAAGTATGGAAGAATTCTCCCAGCTCGCATCTGATGTGATGCAGGAATGCCGGCCAGCAATACCAGCGGTGAAAACATCAATTTCAGAGAAGACTGTTCGGGTCGCCGCATATATCCGTGTTTCCTCCACCAATCCGGCACAGGAGGATTCGTATGAAATGCAGGAACGCTACTTTATGTCACTCCTGGAAGGAAATGCAGGGTGGACATCCGCCGGCATTTATTCCGATCATGGCATTTCCGCAACAAGCAGGGAAGGACGGACAGGTTTCAACCGTTTGCTCCGACACTGCAAGCAGGGGAAGATTGACCGTGTGATCTGCAAGTCCATCAGCCGTTTTGCCCGAAACACGCAGGACTTTCTTGTGGCATTACGGACCTTAAAGGAAAACAATGTCACGATCCTGTTTGAGCGGGAAGCGATGGATACAGCGGATGCTTACAGCGAGTTCATTCTTACTACGCTGGCTGCCATTGCCCAGGAAGAGAGTCGTTCGATTTCAGCAAACATTGCATGGAGCAATCAGAAACGGTTTCCGGCCGGAAATGTCTGCAACAAGGATATCTACGGATACGAATTCCGCAAAGGGGAGTATACAGTGAACGAGAACGGATACCGATACCGGGCAGTGTTCATCATCCCGGAAGAAGCAGAGATTGTTCGGATGGTGTTCCGGCTTTTTACAAAAGAAGAGCTGAGCTTCACACAGATCGCCCAGAAGCTGGATGCCCTGCATATCCCGCCGCCGAACAGCGGATGCAGACAGCGGCAAAAGCGGAAGCCGACTGTGCTGCCAGCTGGCGCACTAAAGGAAGAAGATAAGCGGGGGTGGACGGCAACGGATGTTCGGTACATGATCGCAAACGTTCGTTACTGCGGTTCTGTACTTTGTCAGAAGACCTACACCGATCACAGGAATGGGCATAAACAGAAGGTCAATAAGGGGGAAAAGCCGAAATACCTGATACGAAATCATCATCCGGCTATCATTTCGGAAGAATTGTGGCAGGAAGCACAGGAAGTCTGGAAGGCATACACGGCAAAGTATAGGGGCATCGAAAAGGGAAGAAACGAAAGAAACTATTCCAAGCTCCTGCTGTGTGGAGAATGCGGACGGTATTTTCAAGGCCATTCCACAACAAGGACAACCATCTGGCGGTGTGCGACGAAGCTCGCCCAGCAGGGACAGAAGCGCTGCCGAATGGAACCGATTTATGAAGAGCAGATCCAGACGCTGCTTTGCAAAGCATTTGCCGAAAAATTCAAGCTGGGTGAGAAGATGGATGCAGAAGTCCATGAGGTCATGCAGATGATCTCCAAAGCACCCATTGATAATGCGAGAAATCAGGCATTAAAGAACCTGACTGAGAAGCTGAGAGAGATCCATGATTTCGACCATATGGAGCAGGAAGGGGATTTTCTGAAACGCCAGCTGTCTGCAGTGAACTATAGCATTCGGGATGTCCACCAGCACATTCGGGATATTCAGGCGGAAAAAGAAGCATTGAAAGTGCGATGTGAGGTGCTGGGAGAACCGAGAGATAAAGAAGCAGTCACAGAGTTAGAAAACCGACTTCTCAATGAAGAAGAACAGCTGGAGAAGCTGGAACATGAAGCCCAGCAACAGGCCGAACAGGTTCGGTACATGGAAGATTACTGGAAGAAGCTGGAGCAGACCCATGAAATCCGGGAGAAAACGCTGCAATGGCTGGATTCTCTGGCGGGAGGGACGCAGATGTTTCTGGATGAAGCAGTTGGAACGTATGTGAAAGCCTTTGTGCTTTCCGTTACCATTTTTTCACCGAAACATTTTAGAATCCACTGGTTTGATGACACCTGTACGGAAGTGGAGTGTGACAGCGTATTTGAGGGCTATCAGCAGCCTGGCATGATAAGGAGGAAGTATTGATGAACAGACAAATGACACAAGGGACGGTTGCAAACAATGTGCAGGTGATTCCGGCAACGAAGCGGAGAGTGTCTGCCGGCGGTCAGCTGAAAAAGGCAAAGGACATTCGGGTTGCCGCTTACGGCCGTGTTTCAACCGATGAGCTTGCCCAG
>CAZYYO010000180.1:0-2869 GCA_964650965.1 uncultured Lachnospiraceae bacterium
ACCACCTCGGTAGTGGCTGCAGTTGGTTCCATTGGATTAACCGCTGGTTTGGCGTTACAGGGAAGCCTGTCTAATTTTGCCGGTGGCGTTTTGATTTTACTGCTTCATCCATTTCGTGTGGGAGATTATATTATTGAAGATACCCACAAGAACGAAGGAACCGTTGCAGAGATTTCTGTATTTTATACCAAGCTTAAGACGGTGGATAATAAGGTGATTGTCATTCCTAACGGAACGCTGGCTAACACCAGTATGACAAATGTTACCAAAAGTGATCGGAGACAGCTGAATTTACTGATTCCGGTAGGATATGATGCTGATATTAAGAAGGCTAAGGCAATTTTGGAACAGTTGGCCCAGAAAGAGGAAATGCGATTGCCAGATGAAGATATCAAGGCTTTTGTCAGTGATTTGGCAGATAGCTCTGTGAATCTGGGACTGCGTTTTTGGGTAGCTACTGATAATTATTGGACCGTACGATGGAGAATTATTGAGGAAATAAAATACGCCTTTGATGAGCAGAATATTAGTATTCCATTTGCACAGCTGGATGTAACGCTGAAGCAATAGAAGAGAAAAAGAACAAGGACAAGGGGATAGAAATTCATGCACGAAGCATATGAACTATTAGAGAAGAAAGAATTAAAAGACATCCATTCCATAGGATATGTGTTAAAGCATAAGAAAAGTGGAGCGAATATCAGTATTATCAGCAATGATGATGAAAATAAGGTGTTTTACATTGGATTTCGTACACCACCTAAGGATTCTACAGGAGTACCTCATATTATTGAGCATTCTGTATTATGTGGTTCTGACAAGTATCCGGTGAAGGACCCATTTGTGGAATTGGTGAAGGGCAGCTTAAATTCCTTTTTAAATGCTATGACCTATCCGGACAAAACCGTTTATCCGGTGGCAAGCTGCAATGAGAAGGATTTCCAGAATCTGATGGATATTTATATGGATGCGGTATTGCATCCTAATATTTACAAGCATCCGGAAATCTTTCAGCAGGAGGGCTGGCACTATGAGCTGGAAAATGTGGATGATGATATTACATTAAATGGTGTGGTATATAACGAGATGAAGGGAGCATTTTCCTCTCCAGAGGATGTGCTGCAACGGGAAGTATTCAATTCCTTATTCCCGGATACAGCATATCATTATGAATCCGGTGGAGACCCTAAGAATATCCCGGATTTAACCTACGAGGATTTTATTGCATTTCATCAGAAATATTACCACCCATGCAATTCCTACATTTACCTTTATGGAAATATGGATATTTGCCAGAAGCTGGATTATCTGGATAAAGAATATCTTAGTCACTATGATGTGATTTCCCTGGATTCTGAAATTGGCATGCAAAAGCCCTTTGACAAGCCGGTGGAAATTCATAAGACTTATCCGATTTCTTCTTCTGAGGATACTGAGAATCAGACCTATTTATCCTATAACTTCGTTATTGATACCGTCTTAGACCCGGTATTATATGAAGCCTTTGACGTATTAGACTATGCCCTGTTGAATTCTCCAGGAGCCCCTCTTCGGAAGGCGTTACTGGATGCAGGAATTGGTAAGGATATTATGGGAAGCTACGACAGTGGTACTTTACAGCCAACATTTTCTATTATTGCCAAGAACGCCAATCCACAGGATAAGCAGCGGTTTCAGGAAGTAGTACAGCAGGTATTTGATGACCAGGTGAAGCATGGAATTAATAAGCGTGCTTTATTAGCAGGAATTACCGGGTCACAATTCCGCTTCCGGGAAGCAGATTTTGGAAGCTTTCCCAAGGGCTTGATTTATGGTCTGCAAAGCTTAGACAGCTGGTTATATGACAGCACGGCACCCTTTATGCATCTGCAGGAAATTGGCATCTTAGATGACTTGAAAATGAAGGTGGGAATGGGATACTTTGAAGAATTAGTAGAGAAGTATCTGTTAAATAACACCCATGCTTCACTGGTAGTGGTGGAGCCACAAAAGGGACTTACCTCTCAGATGGAAGAGGAGCTATCAGCCAGCTTAAAGGAATATAAGAACAGCTTAAGCCAACAGGAATTAGAAGCATTGGTTTGGCAAACCAATCATTTGAAAGAATATCAAAGCGAGCCTTCTCCAAAAGAGGATTTAGAGAAAATCCCAATGCTAGAGCGGACGGACCTGGCTCCCTATGCCAGAAAATTCGACCGTACAGAAACAGAAATCTGTGGCATGCAGGTATTCCATCATAATATTGAGACCAATGGCATTCATTATATGAATCTGATCTTTGATGTGGTAAATATCAGTGCCCAGGATATTGGCTATCTGTCTTTGTTATCTAAGATGCTAGGATTGGTAGATACAGAAGAATATTCTTATACAGATTATGCAAATGAAGTAAACCTTCGTACCGGTGGTATTACCAGTGCCTTAAATATTTATCCAAAGACCGATGGAGATTATCTCTTTAAATGTGAGATACGAAGTAAATTCTTATATGAAGAGTTAGAGCGAGCACTGGGATTAATCGAGCAAATGCTGCTCCATTCTGATTTCTCTGATGAGAAGCGTTTGTATGAAATTATTGCTCAGAATAAATCCCGTATGGAAATGAAGCTAAACAGTGCAGCTCATTCCGTGGCTTCTATTCGTGCCATGTCCTATTATTCTCCAGCCATGAAGCTGACAGAAATGATTAGTGGCATTGATTATTACCAGTTTATTTGTGACCTGGAGGCTCATTTTGAAGAGAAGAAGGATGTGCTTCAAAAGAAGCTGTCCCAGCTGTGTCAGCGATTATTTACCAGAGAGAATTTGATTATCAGTTCCACAGGAGATATGGCAAGCTTAGGACAGGTGGCATCCATGCTTCCTGCAT
>CAZYYO010000181.1:0-2833 GCA_964650965.1 uncultured Lachnospiraceae bacterium
AACATCTGTGTCATCGAGAAAAACATAAATAATGTCAGGATAGCTGGCAAGATTTGCCCTGGTTTTCATGTGCTCTGCTGTGGCACGGTCTGCTTCCTCACTTAAGTCACGACTTAAATAAGTAATATTAAATGATAAGTTGTACCGTAGTGCATATTCCTGAAAAATACAGGAAATATCTGGAGAGCAGTAAAGGGTGTAGTGGCTATGCCCGCAAAACATAATCTGGCGACTGTTGCGACCCAGTGTTTCCCATGCATCTCCTTCCAGGAAGGTGGCGGAGGAAATGTCTTGTAATGAGGCATTGTCTGCAGAGTCCAGTGTAAGTTTTTGAGCGGCTTGTCTGGTATAAGCAGTATGTTTTTCACTAAGAGCAGGACTTAGGTCCAGCAGCTGTAACACAAGTGCCAGTAAGAGTACAACATAAAGAGCCCGCTTTGAAGGAATCCAACGAACGCAAGCGATAAATACCAGGGTCATAATTGCAAAATATACAGGCCAGATGAGTCTGCCGGTAGAGCGAAAAATACTAAGCATACGATATATTAAATCGCTGTAATGTATCTTATATAATATATGCTGGTTCCAGGTTGCAGTAGGACTTACTGCCAGGAAGATGAAAATAATCATTCCCAGAGCAACGGAAATAATGATACTTCGTTTCATGATAGGATCAGCAAAGTCATGGGAAGGTTTCTTGCTGCCATTTGCAGCAGGATAGAAATGCAGAAATACATTAACAATGCATATCCCAAGGACAATAAGAACCAGACAAATCATCCCAAGTCCAAGATAAGAAAAACCTTCTTCCTGCCAGGGAGACATGGTATCCCACCCTTTTATAAAAGAAGAATAGTCCTGCTTGCTCCAATGGTAAATACGCTGAACAATGGATAATTGATAATTGCGGGGGTTGAAAAATTGCGTCAGATTAAAGGAAAGTGCTTCCAATCCTTCGGCAGAAGCACTAACGTCTCCATAAAAAAGCCCTGTTATCCAGCCGGCAAGTCCTGTACATGCAACAGGAAAAAAGATGCATGGTATGATAGAGAGAAGCTTATGGTGTACAAGAAGCTCCTGAAGAAGAGCACACAACATAATGCCTAATACCATCGGAGTAAGGTAAGGATTTATCAGGACAGAAACAACAGCAACCACAGTCCATCCTATAACATATTTCCAACGATGAAGTTGATCACGGTAAAGCCATAGGCAGATTCCGGCAAGAATAAGAAAGTCCGCCGCCAAAGCGGTATGATAAAACATGCGCTTTAGTAATACCGGAGAAAGGGTGAAAAAAATTGCACTTACTACATTTACAATAGGTAAGGATGAAAAGCGACGGGTAATGAGAGCCCCAAAACCGCCCATAAGTCCATAGCACATCAAACCGAAGATACCAAAATATTGAAAGGTATCTGGTAGAATAGGAGAGAGCACCTTGAAAAAGATGGCAAATAAAGGGATGGAATCTGTATAGGAGATGGAAACGGCATGGGAATATAAGCCTTCCACCAGTCCAATAGGAAACTGCCAGGGAGTTTGCCGATAAAAACACCAGCCCAGGTAATGCTGGGTAAGATCCCAAATTCCCTCCAAATCATTAGAGTGAAGCAGCCAGGCATCATTTGTTACGTCAATAACATTAACACCATAAATACCAAGAAAAATCAGCACACCAAGAATAAGACCTGCAAGAAATGCACCTGCAGGATGAGAGATATAATACTTCTTTAATGCACTGCCAAAAGAAGTGGTGTGAAATTTAAGATGTCCAATTTTGGGTGAGTCCATTCTACATATCCTTATCAGTGATTTTTCATTGAAAAACACTGCTTGCAACAACAACAATAATCAATGTAAAATAAGAATAATGTATGAAGGCGATTAAGTCAAACTTCAAATACACAGATGTATTATCAGAGGGAAGAAATCATGAACAAGAGAATTGAAAGTATACAGGGAGCCAGAGGCGTGTCTGCAATACTGATTGCTTATATATTCCATTATATGCTGTTATTTCAGGAGGTGCCAGTAGACAATCCTATCTTACAGGAAGTATTTCGTGTTATAGGAACCATTTACATTCTTGGTTCCGATGTGTTCTTTGTATTTTCGGGATATCTTATGTACCAGGCTTATGAGGAGCGACTAAGCCGAAGAGAGATAACCTTTCACAAATATATGGTGCCTCGCATGATACGCATCTATCCCTTGGTGATTGTAACGGCAATAGCAGAATTTATACTGGAGAACGTTGGAAAAGCTCAACTGGGACATTATCCCCTTCATGGGGACGGAGGAGCCCTGCGTTACAGCCCAGGAGCCCTTGTAATGAATATTACCGGATTTCAAAGTGGCTGGATTAGCGATGGAGATGCACTGGCAGTAAATGGGCCCACATGGTTTATCAGCATCCTTATGATTTGTTATATTCTGTATTATCTTATAACGAATTTCATTAAAAATAAAAAGATAAGACTGCTTATATACTGGCTTCTTATGGCAAGTGGCGTTCTGCTTTTTGTTGTACAGATAAAGCTTCCGCTGCTGTATCCAATTAATGGTCGAGGATATTTTGCCTTCTTTGCAGGAATTCTAATGCAGCATTATATAAGTCAGTGGACCCAGAGAACTAGAAACATTGTGGCAATTCCAGTAGCTGTCTTGATGGTTATATCAGTCGTTCTATGCATGCCATTTAATGAAAAGCGATTGTGGATTAGCATGGTTTGCTTCTGGACGGGTGGAGCATACCTTACCATTTATGCACCGATCATCAGAAGGCAGCTGTCCTGGTCACCAGTGGTGAGGCTGGGAGATTACGCCATGT
>CAZYYO010000182.1:0-2815 GCA_964650965.1 uncultured Lachnospiraceae bacterium
AGTCACCGCTCACTAGCATACCACTATATTTCTGTCATAGCAAGAGAAAATATATAATTTTCCCGTTAGGATTTCCTGCTTTTCTTCACCTTTCGAAGCTTTCCTTTAATGGTTTTCTTCTGCAAGGCCTGATACACCAGGTCCCCCTTGCCATTCATAATATCCACATAGGTAAGACTGTCTCGAATATCAATAACACCAATATCCTCTGCTGTCAGCCCCTGAATACTGCAAATGGTTCCTACAATATCTCCTGCTCTCATTTTGGATTTCTTGCCGCCACTAATATATAACGTAGTAATGGTTTCCTTGAAATCTGAACCCTTTCGTTTCTTCAAAGGTTCTTTCTTTTGCTGCTTCTGGGCAAATTTTCTTCGCATCTCCTGATCTGGCTCAGGCATCTCTTCTATGGGAATCTCATAGCCAAGGTAATCCTCCACCTGCTTCTTGCGATAGGTTTCTTCCGGAGTTATAAGGCTTACTGCTCGACCTATGGCTCCATTTCTTCCGGTTCGTCCAATGCGATGCACATAAGTCTCTCGTCCTGTTGGGAAATCATAATTGAACACCAGAGACAGGTTGTCAAAATCAATTCCCCGTGCAGCCACATCCGTTGCAATTAATATTGGAAATTTACCAATGCGAAAGCCATCTATGGTTCTTAACCGATCCTGCTGGTCAATGTCTCCATGTAAGAGACCACAGCGGATTCCATCCTTATGCAGCTTTCTTGCCAGTACATTTGCCATCTCCTTAGTACCACAGAAGATAATACCGCTTCGGGGCTGTTCCTGTATCAGGGTATTTAACAGTGCCTGATATTTCCCATTGCTGTTCTCTTCCTCCCCTGGCACACAAATAACGCCCTGACAAATGGCCTGGACCTGGTCTATGTCTTCCTGAATTTCGATCCTTCTGGGATGATTCATATATTGCTCCATCAGCCCCTGCAGACCTTCCCCTAAGGTGGCTGAAAACAGCATTCGCTGCCCCTTGGGGACCTGTCCAAGAATAGCTTCTACATCACTGATAAATCCCATATCCAGCATCAGATCCGCCTCGTCAATCACCAGTATCTGTACCTTGGACAAATCAACGGTATTTCGCTCTATATGATCTATCAAACGCCCCGGCGTTGCCACCACAATATGGGTCTTCTGCTTCAGGGTGCGTATTTGCTTATCAATAGGGAAGCCTCCGAATACATCCGCTACCTTCAGACGCTTATTTCTTCCTATTAACGACAGCTCTTCCTTCACCTGAACTGCCAATTCTCTGGTGGGCTCCAATACCAGTGCCTGGGGGAGGTTCTCTTCCCACTGTATCTTCTCACATATAGGAATTCCAAAGGCTGCTGTCTTACCACTTCCTGTCTTGGATTTGGCTGCAATATCCTGTCCTGCCAATGCTTCCGGTATTACCAGCTGTTGGATTTGAGTTGGCTGATGATATTTTAATATCTCCAAACTCTCCATGATGGATGGCTGTAGACCATATTCTGTAAATGTGCTATTTTTCTGCTGGTTCTCTACCATTTGTTCCCTTTCTTAATGGAATTGGTTACCATATGATTCAATCCCATAATTACCTGTACAATTTCATCAATGGACTGTTTTGCTCCATTGCTCATCCAATAGTCTATGACGCTGGCTGTTCCTCCACTTACATAGCAATAGCACAGGTTGCCCTCTTCCTCTGTGAGGGTGTGACTGTTCGCCTGAATGATGGTCTTACTAAAATGCTCAAAGCTGTACTGAGACAGTCTATGCATTAAAGTGTCCTCTCCCTGTTGATGAAATATGGTTCCATATCTTTCATTGACTATTTTCATTACCGACAGCATTTGCCGGAAGGAATCCTCCACCCCTTCTACTAAGAAGGAGTCTATCATTTCCTTGTATTCCAGAAAAATCTGCTCCTGGAGCTGGTCGTACAGGTCATAAGGATCCTTGTAGTGCTTATAGAAGGTGGCGCGATTGATTTCTGCCTCTTCGCAAATCTCTGTTACTGTAATTCGCTTGATAGGCTTTGTCAGTAACAGCTTCACAAAAGAATCGGTAATGACCTTCCTGGTATATCTTACTCTGGCATCAGTCTTCATAGCTTTCTCCCCATTTCTAGTCCTTGTCATTCCCTCTTTTTTCTTGTAATCAACGCTTGTGGCTACATGTGTTGATTATCTTTCAATTTGGAATGTAATTAATGGTTGTTTATTATCTATGGGTCATATTATAATGTGTTCATAGAGAAAAAGTCAATGGAATAAGGAGAATCATATTATGGATAACGAAGAATTATTTAGCAAAACCCCGGTGTGGCGTGCCATTGCTTCTATGGCAATTCCATCCATCGTAACCATCTTGGTAATGATTATATATAATATGGCAGATATGTTTTTTGTTGGACAGCTGGGAGATACGGTGCAGGTAGCTGCTGTATCGGTGGTAGGACCTGTGTTCTCGCTGGCTGTTGCAGTCGCCATGATGATTGGTGGCGGAGGAAGTGCTCTTATCGCCAGAGCTATGGGTGCCAAGGATGTACAAAAAGGAAAAACCTACGGCAGTATCTGCTTCTGGAGTCTAATTCTTATGGGCTGTCTCATCGGGGTGCTGCTGATTATTTTCTCCAATCCACTGCTGAAATTTCTTGGCTCTACTCCGGAAATGTGGAGCTACTCCAAGTCCTATCTGCAGATTCTTGCCCTGGGAACTCCCTTTATGCTGCTAAGCAATGCCATGGCTATCCTTAGTCGTTCCGAAGGTGCAATTAAGGAAAGTATTGTTGGAAATATGGCCGGTTCCATCTGTAATATTAT
>CAZYYO010000183.1:0-2813 GCA_964650965.1 uncultured Lachnospiraceae bacterium
GGAAAGACGTAATGTATCCGGATATACTCCAGCCTTTTCCTGTGCTTCCTTCGACTGTCCAAAATGTGTTGATGATGCAGAATGTACAATCAAGGACTTGGCATCTCCCACATTTACCATATAGTCGAATATTCTTACCTCTTCTAAAACCCTTCTTGCTGCTTCAAATCCTCCCTTCAGACGAATTGACATAATAGCACCGGCTCCCTTGGGAAAATATTTCCCTGCAAGCTGATGATATGGATTATGTGTAAGTCCTGGATAAGATACGGATTTCACTGCCGGATGTGCATCCAAAAATTCCGCTATTTGCTGGGCATTTGACACATGCCGCTCCATACGAAGAGACAAGGTCTCCATTCCCTGCAACACATTAAAGGCTGTTGTAGGGCTCATATGTCCACCTAAATCTGTCAGATAACGCATGCGCAAGCGTTTCGTATATAATTCCCGGTCTAATACATCTGCACCTATATCATGTGCATAATCCTGATAAAACTTGGCTAACTGAGAGAAACGTCCATTGTTCCAGTTAAAATTTCCCTTCTCCACAACAAGTCCTGCAATGGTGGTTCCATGCCCTGCCAGATATTTGGTAGCTGAATAGCAGACAATATCTGCTCCAAAATCAAAGGGACGAAACAAATAGGGGGTTGCAAAGGTATTATCCACTACCAGTGGTATTCCATATGCATGAGCAAGACGGGCGATTTCTTCCATATCCAGAATATTCATACCAGGATTACCCAGACTTTCCACATAGATTGCTCTTGTCTTATCATTTATCAGCTTCTCATAAGAAGCAATATCATTCTCGTCCTCTACAAATTTTCCTACAATTCCATATTCCGGAAATAAATTGGCTAATAGTGAGGTGCTGCCTCCATATAAGGTGGGGACTGCGATAATTTCATCTCCTGCTCCTGCTAAATTTAGCAAAGCATTAGAGATTGCTGCCATTCCTGAGCCAAAGGATACTGCTGCCACTCCTCCTTCCAGGGATGATATTCTTTTCTCTAATACCGTATTGGTTGGATTGGAAAAACGCACATAGGAATGTCCTTCTTCTGCGTATTCAAACAGACGAAGACATCTCTCATAGTCTCCTAATTCAAATGCGGCTGTCTGGTATATAGGCACAGCCTTGGAACGGTAATGCTCTTCGGGATTATATCCCGCATGTAGTTGTCGTGTTGTAAATCCTAATGTATCGTCATTAAATGCCTGATAGCTCATTGATATCTCCTGCCTTTCGTTTCCATTTCTGTTCTAATTTCTTTAATACCATATCTGCAATGACGCCAATAAGCATACACAGAATAGTACCCCAGACAATTTTATAAATATTCATGGTACGAAGTCCTGCAAACAGCACGACTCCCAGCCCGCCTGCATTAATTGTGGCTGCAATGGTTGCAATCCCTGTTGTTGATATGATTGCAAGTCGAATCCCAGCAATAATCGCCGGCATTGCCAAAGGCACCTGCACTGTTTTAACTACCTGAAGCCTTGTCATGCCCATCCCCTTTGCGGCTTCTAATATTCCCGCATCTACCTGCTCCATACCTGTGATAATATTTCTCAGTAATAAGAACTGGTTATATGCTACCAGCACGGTAATTGCTGTTGTATTGCCCAGCCCTGTAATAGGGATGAGGATTGCAAATAGCGCAAGACTGGGAATGGAATAGATAATGCCAAACAGCTGGACAACAATTGCTGAAATTCGCCTGTTCCATAAAATCAGATAAGATAAGATGGACGCCAGCACAATAGAAATCAACAAGGTCAGACATACAATCATAATGTGTTGTATAAATGCTTCCAAAAAAATATCATAATGTTCTATAAAATATTCCATCATATTCCCTCTCCACCTGCTACCAGCTCTGTATGTTCACCTAGGGTATGAATGAGTTCTGCAACAAAGGAGTCGGCAGGATGTGCCAGAATATGGGCAGGTGTATCATATTGCAGTATTTTACCCTGATTCATAATGACAACCTTTGTTCCTAATTTAAAGGCTTCTCTAATATCATGTGTTACAAAAAAATAGGTCTTTTTTGACTGCTCATGAATTCGCTTCAGCTCATTTTGAAGCATCTCCCTGTTAATTGCATCAATGGCTCCAAAGGGCTCGTCCAGCAGCATAATGTTTGGATCACTGATTAACGCTCTTGCAAGTCCTACTCTTTGTTGCTGTCCACCTGATAACTGAGAAGGGTAGCGATTGCGAAATTCCTTGGGTTCTAAAGCTACCAGCTGTAACATCTCATCTACCTTTTCATCAATTTCTTTCTTGTCCCATTTTAATATTTTTGGAATTGTGGCAATGTTTTCTTTTACCGTCATATGGGGAAATAATCTAATCTGTTGAATCACATATCCGATTTTTCTTCGAAGCAGTGCCGGATTCATGTTACTGATATCTTCTCCAAATACCTGAACACTTCCTGCATCCGGTTCATATAGACGATTCAGGGTTTTAATCAGCGTGGTTTTCCCACATCCGGAAGAGCCCAGTATGGTAATCAGATCTCCCTCTTCTACCTGTAAATCCACATGATCCAAGGCCGGATATCCCATGTTTGGAAATTTTTTCTCTAATCCCTTAATTTCTACAGCAATCACACTGCTACCTCCTTATCAATTCCAATGCCTTACCAGGACATGTACCAACACAGATTCCGCAGCCTACACATCTGCTTACATCTGCTGTGATACTTTGTGGCAACGAATCATTCTCCGCTTTTATTTTCTCAAACACCTGCATATGACATCTCTTGACACAGATACCACAGCGAATACATTTT
>CAZYYO010000184.1:0-2737 GCA_964650965.1 uncultured Lachnospiraceae bacterium
ATAAAAATTGATTTGATTGAGCTGTTACCGGAACAAATCATTGATGAATTTAGAAACAGAAAGGGATATACAATGGAAGAACGTGGAAATAAAATTATTGAATATTGTCTAAAGGAAACTGGGAACAATCCGGTAACAATATTTAAAAAGATTGCTAAAGAAGATTTTATTAGGATGCATGGACCAGAACATCACATTTTAGATGGAGCTTCGCTTCTAACGGCTTATTATAATGCAGGAGGAGAACTGGACCTTCGAACAAGTCTTGAGGAGCTTATGAAAAGGGGCATGCAAATGCCAGGGGCTACCTGCGGAATGTGGGGAGTATGTGGTGCAGTCAGCTCTATGGGCGCAGCGTTATCCATAATAGATGGGACTGGTCCGATTTCTACAGATGATTCCTGGGGAAAACATATGCTATTTACATCTGGTGCATTACATAGATTAGCGGAAATAGGGGGACCAAGGTGTTGCAAACGGGATGCGTTCTTATCGTTTGAAGAAGCTGTGAAATTTATAAATAAGAACTATGATGTGAAACTGGAAATCAGCAATATTACATGTGATTTTCATGAGAAGAACGAACAGTGTATTGGAAAAAGATGCCCATTTAGAGAAGAGGTATAGAGGATGAAAAGGGTTGCATTTATATGTGTTCATAATTCCTGCAGAAGTCAAATCGCGGAAGCACTGGGCAAACATTTGGCAGCGGATGTGTTTGAAAGTTATTCAGCGGGAACAGAGACGAAACCTGAAATAAACCAGGATGCAGTTCGTCTCATGAAGCAAATATATGGAATTGATATGGAAAAAGAACAGTATTCAAAGCTGATTACAGATATTCCAAAACCGGATATTGCAATTTCCATGGGATGTAATGTGGGCTGCCCATTTATTGGAAGACCATTTGATGATAATTGGGGATTGGAAGACCCAACGGGTAAATCTGATGAATAGTTTGTCCTTGTCATTGGTCAAATTGAAAACGAAGTGTTAAATCTAAAACGAAGGATGAAAGCATGAAAAAGAAGACCTATAATGAAAACCAAACATGGATTAAAATTGCTGTGTTAACATTTGTTGCACTGGTGATCTGCACTGCTTTATTTTCCGGATTATTCTTCCTGGTACAAAGACAGAATGATAAGGAGATTGCAGCAGTAGTCTCTGACATTACCTATACAGAAGAACAGGTCAAAACAGAGCTGCCAAGGCTGCAAAAGCTTGAAAGAAAGTTGGCAGTCTCAGATGAAGCAAAAGGACAGCTGTATCGGGCGCTTACAGAGATTTCCTATATGACTGGTGATGAAATGTTATATAACCAGTACTATGCAAAGGCAATATATTACCTGAAGAATGTCCAGAATCAAGAGGACAGCGTATATTTAACCAATAATTACATTGGAAGACTGTATGCCAATGGCTGCTATCGTTCTGCAGAAACAGTATTAAGACAGCTTGGTGAAAATTATGTGATTACGGATTTTCCATTGGAGATTCAGGCAAGCTATTATCTGTCATGTGCAGATGTGGCTGAAATGACGAAAGAGGATGCCAATGGTTTCTTAGACAAGGCGGATGCAGCTATTTTCCTGTTGCCTGATGAAAAAGAGCAAGCCATTAATCAGGCAAAATTGGATATATTACGAGCAAGAAAATGTATTATGGAAAATGATTTTCAAAAAGCGGAAGAAATCATGGCACAATATCAGGAGACAGATGATTTTGGCTTTGGAGAAAATCAGGTGTATGTTGTCTGTAATTTCAGGATTCCCTATTACGAAATCATGGCCAAGATTTATTTGCAGCAGCAAAATAATGAGCTTGCCTATACATGTGTGGATAAATATCTTAATTATTGTGATGAGTATGAATTTTGTGCCATGAAATTGCATTTGCTCCAATACGTAGTGGAGCATAGCACGGCCATGTCGGCCAGCGAAAACGAGAAGTATGTCTTATTAGAGAAGCTGGTAGCCCAGGAAAATCTCAGTACGATGACGGATGAGTATGGGCAGTTCCTTCTTACGGACATTGATACTACAATCAGTGAGTTAGTGAATCAGGAGAAAACAATCCGTAGAAGGTATGGAACCTTGATTGCAGGTATTATAGGAGCCTATGCACTTCTTTTGCTATATTGCATCAGCAAAATCTTTTTAAATTCTGTCAATAAGGATGCATTGACGCAACTTCTTAATAGAAAGAAATACGAGGATATTTGCACCTTTTGCCGGAATAAGAAGATAGGTTATTGTATTTTGATGTTGGATATTGATGATTTCAAAAAAGTAAATGACACCTATGGACATGATGAAGGGGATAATGTGATTCGTGAAATAGCAGCGATTATGCGGCAATATTGTGGTCGCGGCATTACGGCATATCGCTATGGCGGTGAAGAGTTATGTATGATGCTTTTAGATGTTCCAGAAATCCGTGCCAGAGAAATTGCAGAAGAAATCAGACAAAAAACGGAGGAGTTTTCCTTCCCTGCAAATGAAAAAGTAACCGTTAGTATCGGTATCGGTGTCTCCTTGCATGGTGAAAATAAATTTAAGGAAGCAGACCAGAATTTATATCAAGCAAAAACACATGGGAAAAATCAAGTGGTATAAGTATATATAATATTTGAAAGTAATAAAAATCCCTCATCCAAATCGGATGAGGGATTTTCTAAAGAGCGATAGACGAGACTCGAACTCGCGACTTCCTCCTTGGCAAGGAGGTGCTCTAC
>CAZYYO010000185.1:0-2727 GCA_964650965.1 uncultured Lachnospiraceae bacterium
CATCTAACAGTTTTTCGATTGTTTGACTAATAAACTTCTCTGATTTTTCCGTTGGAATATTTGAGGTACTTGCTACAGAATACGCTCTTTCATTGTTTAAGCATGGAATAGTACCTATTCCTTCATCATTCCATTCAGCACCTGGAAAATTACCTCTAATTGCTTCAATCAGTCTGCTCTTATACATTTCTACATTAACATTATTGTCTGTATTTTGGATGTTAACAACAGCAAGATAAATATTTGTATCCTTTTGTGTCCTGTTAAATACAAGTGCGATATTGCAGTCTTCATTTGACAAAACAGCGTATACATTCACTAATTTTTCCAGATTATTTTCTTTCTTATCCGTTACCCACTTAGTGATATTAAAATATCTTATATTGTGTTCCACAACAAACGGGCGATCATATTCTGCATCCTTATTCACTGGTAAATACAATTCCTTAAGTTGCGGTAAATACGCATTAAAAATTTCAATACTACTGGCTGCCATCATCCTCTCAGTACAAGTACGTGCTACTTCATCCTTAGGATCTGGCATTTCCAAAAGATAATTTTCTCTTTGAAGCTGAATGCTTTCTACCTGGTCAGGACTAAGAGACGATAGTTTTGCAACCCTATTTCCAGCTTTTTCCCCAACTTTTTTTACTATGTTTTTAACACCCATAAGTTTTTTTCTCCTTTATTCTAAGACTTTCCAAGACATCAATTCTCTAATAGCATTCAAAGAAGAGCTTATTGTTTGCTGGTTATATTCTAATTCACTGATTTTCTCTGTTTCTTCTCTAATCATTTCAGCCATATCTCTTAGCTGGGGATTTAACTCTGTTATGTTTTCTTCAATTATAGAAGATAGATTTTGTTCCCAGCTTTTAAAACTTGCAAAACAACTGTTGTTCATAACAGTTGCCATCTCATTGATATTTTTTTCTATCTTATCGTTGTAGCTACTTGCAAGTCTCTTTGTGTTCAATTTTTCCGAATCATTAATTTTTAATCCCAGTACATTACCTCGTAAAAACCTTTTTTTTATAAATATATTATCAGCATCATCATTAAACTCTAATGGTTGATAGTTAATAATGATATTAGATATTTCATCTCTTTGAGAAACCGATAAAGCTTCTGAACCAGAAATAATTTCAATCAAGGTATTTCTATGTTGCTGAGCATTTGCATACCAATATTCTTTTAATGTCATGCTTAAGGTATCTTTTGCAACTATTATTTTTTTCTTATACTCTTCAATTACTATTTCAAGTAGGCTGTCTGAGGTTACTTTATCTATCTCTCTTTCAGCTAAATCCTTCTCTTGTTTACTTTCCTGTAATTCTTTATAATCTCTTACAAGATCATCTTTCATACCTTTTAAAGAATCAATTACTTTTCCTTTAAGTATGTTTTGACCATGTGATTTCAAATGGCTAAACATACTACTCTTTGAGTCCTCAAATTCTTTTTCCTGTACATAAAGCTTATTTTCTTCTGAATTCTTATTTCTTATATCTGTATCTAATTTATCTAATTCCTCAATTGTACACGGATAACTCAAATTTGTTCCCACAAAATCTTTTACATATACTTTCGATGATTTTTCAAACTCTACTTCCTTCATCTGAGATTCTTTAGCAATATTATCAATAAGTTGTAATTTTGCTGATTCTAACTCTTGTCTTCTTGCTGCTCTCGTCCTCTTAAGCGTTTCCGTTCTAGTTGTAATCCTTTTGTTAGTATCATCAATTACTTCATTCAAAAACATGTAAACCATCTGGCATTTATTATACGCCGAATGTTTGCTGGCAAAATTCTCCATTTCCATTTCAACACAATACAATCCACTATTTGCATAAATGAGATTTGCACACTGGGAAGAATACTCCATTGCATTGTGTTTTATCTGCTTTGGCATAATGTTATATTTATATAAATTAACATAATCCAAATCTTCAGGATCTGAATACATTTCCTGCTGAGAACGATATGTTTTTCTATAATGTTTATCAACTAGTTCTCCATTATTTTTTGCACCAAGTCCCATAATTGAAGACACAAAATAAATACCACTTGCATACATTTTTTCCACAGCATTATATTCTAAAATATCTTTAACTTGCTCGTTAGAAAATCCATCTTCTGCTAAATCAGAACCATCTGCTTTATTAAGTATAATCATTGTAAAACGTTTATCTAATGCCTTTATTTCAAAAATTTTGTCACATAGATTTGCATTATCTTCACTATCTATTGTCTCATATTGTGAAATCCAGACTGGAATCCCATTAGAAAAACCTTCTAATGCTTCTTCAAGAACTTTTGAATGCTCACTGTTAGAAGCTGAGTTCGAACCTGGCGTATCAAATATAACAAAATTATTATATGATTGTCCTAATATGACATTCTTTGAAAAAGGAATTTCTAATTCAATCACATTACTAATTACAATATTGCTTCTATCTTTCTTTTCAAATCCATTGATCAATTCAAGGGCATTATTTACCATTGTAAACATTTCTTTTTTACATTCTGAAATAACCTTGTTTAATTCCTGTACTAGTTCATTATCATTATTTCTGCTTAATACTCTGTATACATTTCCTTCAAAAGATAATTCGACAGATTCTCCTTTGTAACTGAATCTAATTTTTGCTCTGTCAGCTTGCATAGACCGTTCAATCTTATATATTTTTGCAGTTACTGTTTCCGTACCACTTGGTAATATTTCGC
>CAZYYO010000186.1:0-2704 GCA_964650965.1 uncultured Lachnospiraceae bacterium
CACAGAAAATCAATCAGTCGCTAACGAAAAACAATCGGTTACTCTCGCAGAGCAAGTCTAAAGAAATTACGGACGGATTATCTTGATTTATATTATCAGCATAGAATTGATCCAGATGTTCCAGCAGAGGAAGTGGCTGGAGTTATGAGCGAGTTGATTCAGGAAGGAAAAATACTTCATTGGGGTATTTCTGAAACAACAGAAGAGTATTTGAGAAAGGCACATGCAGTTTGCCCTGTTACCTGCATTGAAAATCGCTATTCCATGATGGCGAGATGGTATGAGAGTTTATTCCCTGTACTGGAAGAACTGCAGGTAGGATATGTAGCATTCAGTCCATTGGCGAATGGTCTATTAAGTGGAGCTTTTTCCAAGGCAGAGAAATTTCCGGAGGGAGATTTCAGAAACTTTATGCCTCAATATACAGAGGAGGGATTTGAAGCAAATCGCCAATTGATTTCATATATTGATGAATTATCCAGAGAGAAAAAGGCAACACCTGCTCAGCTTTCTCTGGCGTGGATGATGAATAAGAAGAATTATATTATACCAATTCCAGGGTCAAGAAAGGCAGTGCGTTTAAAGGAGAATGCCGGAGCAGCAGATGTTGTATTAACGCAGGAAGAAATTGCTAAAATCGATCAGAAGCTGGATACCATGCAGATGTCAGGTGTTTTTGGTGGGTCTCCAGTGCAGAAGTAAAGAATATTAGAATACCGTTCTTCCCTTAGTGAAATATATGATATTGTGGTCGAAGATATGGATAGACAATCGAGAGAATTACAAGGCTAGATATAAAAAATATAAAAGTGTATTGACAAAACATAAAAGATTGTGTACAATTCAATTTATAAAGATTGTGCGCAATTAAATAGAATAAAATGAAAAAAGAAGGAGAACCAATATGAGTATTTACGAATATGCAGTAGAAAAAGCAAATGGAGAAAAGTTGAATCTTTCTGAATATAAAGGAAAAGTAATGATTGTAGTAAACACAGCTACAGGCTGCGGTTTTACCCCACAGTACGAGCAGTTAGAAAGCATGTATGAGAATTATCACGATAAAGGACTGGAAATCATTGACATTCCATGTAACCAGTTCGCCGGTCAGACACCTGGAACCGATGAGGAGATTCATGAGTTCTGTACGCTGAAATATCATACACAGTTTCCACAGATGA
Organism: uncultured Lachnospiraceae bacterium; assembly: GCA_964650965.1. GTDB lineage: Bacteria > Bacillota > Clostridia > Lachnospirales > Lachnospiraceae > CAZYYO01. Next base: position 1,182 of record CAZYYO010000186.1, read on the forward strand.
AAAAATCAGACGTAAATGGTGCACAGGAACTGCCACTTTTTGCTTATCTGAAAAGCCAGCAGGGATTTGGAGGTTTTGGCAAAGGGGTACAGGCACTGGCCATGTCAGCAATGCTGAAAAAAATTGATAAGGATTATAAAAATAATCCGGATATTAAATGGAACTTTACAAAGTTTGTAGTAAATCGTGATGGTGAAGTAGTAGCCAGATTTGAGCCAACAGCAGATATGAAAGAGCTTGATAAGTGTGTAGCCTCACTGCTGTAGAACAGGAGAAACAATGGAAAGATACGATATTGCAGTGATTGGAACTGGACCGGCTGGATTAGAAGCAGCACTCACAGCGAAAATCAGAAATAAAAATGTACTTTTGTTGGGGAACACAAATTTAAGCGACAAGGTAGAAAAAGCTCATGTCATTAAAAATTACCTGGGACTCCCGGAAGTATCCGGTGCAGAAATGCAGAAAGCCTTTGCAGCACATTTGGAAACAAATGGGATTGAGATTACCGTAGATCGTGCCAATACGGTCTATGCCATGGGAGATTATTTTGCAGTGCAGGGACATCAGGAGATGTACGAGGCATCTGCTGTCATATTGGCATGTGGCATGTCCGTGGCAAAGCCATTTCCAGGAGAACTGGAGAACTTAGGAAGAGGAGTGAGCTATTGTGCCACCTGTGATGCCAGTCTCTATAGAGGAAAGTCAGCAATTGTAATCGGGTACAGCCAGGAGGAAGAAAAGGAAGCGGAATTCTTAGCAGACGTGGCAGAAGAAGTCTATTATATACCAATGTATGCGGAAGCTGTTTCCTTTACAAATGAGATTAAGGTGGTGGTAGGTGTGAAGCCTGTTGCCATAGATAAGATCGGTACAAAAGTAAAGCTCCAATTAGAAAATGATGAACTAGAAGCAGATGGTATCTTCATACTAAGAGAATCGGTGGCTCCTTCACAGCTCGTCCCAGGACTTTCCATTGAGAAGAATCAGGTAGTCGTGGACAGAAGCCTTAGAACCAATATTGAGGGATTATTTGCCTGTGGTGATATTACGGGAGCGCCATATCAGTATATCAAGGCTGCCGGAGAAGGAAATGTAGCAGCACTTTCAGCAGTCAGTTTTTTGTCAGAAAAGAAGAAACAATTAAAACTGGAGGATAAAGAGAATGGTAAAGAAAATTTCAGAAAAAGAATTTGAAGAAGTAAAGAATGTAAGCATAGCACTGATTGATTTTTCTGCAACATGGTGTGGACCTTGTAAAATGCTTGCACCAGTATTAGAGGAAGTTAGCGAAGAAATGAAAGATCGTGTAGCATTTTATAATGTAGATGTAGATGAGAATCCGAACCTTGCTGAAAAATTTGGTATTACAAGTATACCAGCATTAGTACTTCTGAATAATGGAGAAAAAAAGGATATGCAGGTCGGTTTTCAGCCAAAGGATGGAATTCTTACTTTTATAAATTCTCAATTATAAGATGAAATATTATTCTCAGGAGGAATACATAATGAAGGAAGTATAT
>CAZYYO010000187.1:0-2690 GCA_964650965.1 uncultured Lachnospiraceae bacterium
CCTTACCGATGGCCCGGCCGACGGTTTGGAAACGCCCCCGGCCATTATGGACTCCCTGAAAAAAGTCGGCTCCTCCTCCAACCGCTATCGCCAAATTTTACCGGGCCGTCCCTACATCTTCCCTCCGGAAAGCGGCCGGCGAAATTTCTTCACCCTCACCGAAGAGGCTTATACCCAAATGGCGACGGATGAAGGGGCGGTCCCCCTTAGCAAGCTCTTGGTCCAGGGGTTTTTAGGAGTCAGCCCCATTCTGGCAAGGGAAATCTGCTTTCGGGCCGGTGTGCCGGATAGCGCTTCTTTCTCGGATTTAAGCTCTAAGCAGATAAAGTTTCTGTGGCAGTCCTTTTCCGATATCCGGGGAGAGATCCAAACCGGCCCCATCCCCACCCTGTACACCTTCCATCGGGATATCCTCGATTTTTCCACGGTGGATCTCCATCATTTAGTGGACACCGACGGGGCCCGTTACCCCAAGGTATCCGCCATGCTGGAGGATTTTTATTATTTAAAGGATAAAAAAATCCGTTTTACGGCTCGCAGTGCCAATTTAAAGCATCAGCTGGGAACCCTTTATAAAAAGAGTGCCAAAAAGCTGCAAAACCTCAGGCAGGATATGCAGCGCTCCCACAGCGATGAAAAAAGTAAGCTTTTCGGCGATTTAGTGACGGCTAATATCTATCAGATTGAGCGGGGCATGAAGAGCATCACCGTGCCTGACTACAATGACCCCGAAATGGGGGAGGTTACCATTCCTCTAAAGGTGAATGAAACCCCTTCCCAAAATGCCCAGCGGTTTTATAAAAAATACAATAAAGCGAAACGAGCTCAAATCCAGCTGGCAGACCAAATCGCCATTACCGAGGAGCAAACCTATTATCTGGACAGCCTCCTCAATGCCCTGGAGCAATGCACGGAGCTTGCAGAGCTGGATGAAATCCGCCACGAATTTGACCAATCGGAATTTGCCAAGAAAAACCCCAACCAAAAAAAAGCCGCCAAGCGGCCGGAAGCCTCAAAACCCATGCATTACATTTCTTCTGAGGGCTTCCATATCTATGTGGGTAAAAATAATTATCAAAACGATTACATCTCCACCCGCCTGGGGGTGGATGAGGACTGCTGGCTCCATGTCAAAGATATCCCCGGCTCCCATGTGTTAGTCGTCGCCGATGGACGCTTCATTACCGAAGCCACCCTCCTGGAAGCTGGCATGCTGGCCGCCTGGTACAGCAAAGCCCGAAACTCCGAGAATGTCCCTGTGGACTACCTGGAATTCAAATTCCTCAAAAAGCCCAACAAATCCAAACCCGGTATGGTCATCTTCACCGACCAGAACACCATGTATGTCACCCCCAAACGGGAAGCGATCCTGGGCCTCACTGTTGTCGAGTAACTAAAGGGGCTACACCAGCCCCTTCAAAATCTTCTCAAAATACTCCGGTAGGGGGGCCCGAAATTCCATGTATTCCCCGGTGCGGGGATGGACAAAGCCCAAGAGCTCGGCATGGAGGCATTGTCCCTGGGTTTTAAAGGGATTCCCCTTATCCCCCTTGTACAGAGTATCCCCCGCGATGGGGTGCCCAATGGCCTGCATATGCACCCGAATCTGATGGGTACGTCCCGTTTCCAGGCGAAAGGTCATTAAGGTATAATTTTTACCCGGATAGCGTGCCATCACCTCAAAATGGGTAACGGCCTCTTTCCCCTTATCCCTTTCTTTCACCACGGCCATCCGCACTCGATCCACAGGGTGCCTACCGATGGGCATATCCACCGTTCCCCGTTCCTCCTTGATGATTCCCTTGACCAAGGCCCGGTACTGTCTTGTGATGCTGTGGTCCTTGAGCTGGGCAGACAGGCTTTTATGGGCTAAATCATTCTTTGCCACCATAAGGAGTCCTGAGGTATCCTTATCAATGCGGTGGATGATCCCCGGGCGGTTGACGCCGTTAATCCTCGATAAATCGGTGGTGTGGTACATCAGAGCGTTAACCAGAGTGCCGGTATAATTTCCCGGTGCCGGATGGACCACCATTCCCTTGGGCTTGTTAACCACCAGGACATCCCCATCCTCATAGACGATATCCAGGGGAATATCCTCCGCTTCCACGGTATCCTTATCCTAAGGACCTCGTCACCCTTGATTTTATAGCTAGGCTTTCGTGCCACACCGTCCACCGTCACGCCGCCTTCTCCGATAATTTTTTTAATATATTCCCGGGATCGCTCTGGGAGGGCTGCTGCACAGGCTGCATCCAAACGCAGCCCAATGTGCTCCTCTGTCATACACAGGTTATACTCTTCCATGGTTTGCTCCTCTAAATATATTTTTCAACAACCAGGCGGGTATTTCCCTTTTTGGTCATTCCACCGATTTCAGCAATTCGGGCTTTTCCCTTTCCCCGGAGGGCAAGGATATCCCCCACCTTGATTTGAAAATCATTCTTGGTGGTTTCTTCATAGTTTACCCGTAGCCGCCGCTGCTTAATATAGGTAAGGGCATCCTGTCTGGAGAATCCCCAAATCTTACCGATAATTCCATCCACCCGAAGGGAAGAAACCACTAAATCCAGGGATTTAAACTGAAGGGCATAGGAACGAATTTCCTCTGGGCCCCGGTACTCAACCGTAATGGAGCGTCCCTTCATTTTATTGAGGTTTTGCTCAAAAAAGGGCTTCATCCGTGCGGC
>CAZYYO010000188.1:0-2685 GCA_964650965.1 uncultured Lachnospiraceae bacterium
GTACAGCGTATCTGGTTATCGTTTACTTTTTCAATTTTCATACAAATCACATCCTTTATCGAAAATTAGGTAAACTTCTACCTAGGGTCATTATAAACAATGAAAAAAATAAAGTAAATACAGGGAATATTAAAAAAGTCTAAATTTGTAAAAAATTACTTAAAAATCGGGAAAACGGTTGCATTATTGATTACCATTTGCTATAAATTATGCAAGAGGTGCTTTTCCTGTTAAGGAAAGGAGCGATGAAACATTCAGGTTATACCATTTACTGACAAGTATGAAATCATGGAATGCCTCTATGAATCTACAGCTACCAGGGTATACTTGGTCAGACACCGGCAGTTGAATGTATATCGTATTATCAAGTGTTTATCTAAAACACACACAGATAACTGCCACAATTTTCTTGAAGCAAATCTGCTAGTTCAATTATCACATCCCGGAATCCCACAGATTTATGATTTAGAAGAAACAGGGGATACTCTTTATATGATAGAGGAGTATGTTCAGGGACAATCACTTAACGAATATTTGCTTTATCACAATCATATTTCCCAATTTATATTTTTTCAAATAGCAATTCAGATATGCCTTGTTTTGGAATATCTACATGAGAACAAGCCGAACCCTATTTTATATCAGGATATGAAGCCTGATCACATTATAGTATGTGGAAATCAGGTGAAATTAATCGACTTTGGAATTGCATTTGCATTTACCAGTCAGGGAAATCATTTCCAAAAATATGGAAGTGCCGGCTATGCAGCACCAGAACAATTCTCTCAGGATAATATCAGCGTAAAAACAGATATCTATGGAGTAGGAAGAATCTTACAGCTGTTAGCAGAACATTCCACATTGAAAAACAATTTATTTTTGAAGTATCTGATTGGGAGGACAACGGCAGCCAAGCCAGCTCTTCGCCCAGACAGCATCCGCTGGTTGAGAACCAGATTAGAACAAATGTCTCAGGGAAGCCTAGAAAAGGAAGAGATAAGGCCACCAGTCCTTTTTATCAGAAAAAATCACTTCAGGATAAGCACACTCTTACACACCATTGCAGTAATAGGAAACGATACAGGCGTAGGTGTTACCCATATTGCTATATCACTATGTGTATTTTTAAGAAAAAAGAACTATCAGGCATACTACATGAATAAGACCGGAGCTCGGATATTACAGAAAATCCAAAGAAGCAACAGGGAGTATCAGGAGGAAAATGGAATCATATACCACGATTATTTCCATGGAATACCGGAATATGTTGACAATGTTGTGAAGCGAGAACCTCCCGGAGGCATTCTGGTCTTAGATTATGAACCCACGCAGTGGGAAGAGGTGCAGGCAGATCTTGTCCTGTGTGTTATAAATGGAAGACCCTGGAAGGCACCGGAATATTGTGAGCTTCCAGAGAACATGTCTCACATGTATCTTATTTGTAATCAATATTGTACAGGTGCCGCCAAAAAATATGCAAGAGCATACCGTGAACCGGTGTATGGATTTCCTACAGATCAAGACCCGTTTCTTATGAGCAAACAAAAAGAACAATTATTTACAGAAATATTTCAAAAGGAGATGGAAGACTTCTACAATGAAGAAAAAATGGAGGCAGGCGGTAACCATCGGAATTACAGGAGCAATGCCTGGAGCAGGCGTAACACACCTGGCAATTAGCCTGGGTAATTACATCGCAGGAAAGCAGCGGCAAAAGGTGGCAGTCGTCCAGATTGGGGGTGTATCAGGAATTAATGACATGATAAGCCATAACCTGGTAATCCAGGAGGGTGTCCTGGGATTTGTTCGGGGAAAGGTAACCTACTATCCCCAGCAGAAGCCGGAAGAAGCACAGAAGCTGCAAGGTGCAGGCTTTGACTATGTGATATATGATATCGCCAGCTATGAGAAGGCAAGAGAGCTGCTTTTAAGCTGTAGCCGCAGTCTGATTCTGGGAAGTCTGAAGCCGTGGTGCCTGGATACCTATGGTAGATTTCTAAGGGACAATATTATTAATCGCAACGACATGAGTCAGGTAGAGCTGTATAGCTTTAACCTGGAGAAAGAAGAAAAATCTATATTTGAAAAGGAGTATCAACATAATATAAAAAATCTGCCATTCATTCAAAATCCATGGAGACTTCAGGAGAAGGATTTTCGTTTTCTGGAAAGTATCTGTTACTGGTAGCTGTAAGTAACTATATCAACGGGAAAACTAAGGAACCTCAATGCCTTAGATGCAAATCGAAAAAAGAAAAAAGACAAAGAAACCGTCACTTTTAGGAACAAAAGTTCCCAGGTGGCGGTTTTTTGTGATATACTTATTGCCATAAATTAATAGGAGGAGATCATGGATAGAAACCAAAGCAGGAAAACGGCACCTTCCAATGTTCAGAAGGCAAACCAGAGAAAATTAATACTGGCAGCAATTGTAATCTTAGTTGTTGCAGTGATAGGAATCATTTTATTGATTCGTAAATATATGCCAACCACAGAGCGAATGGATTTGACAGAGTATTATACGCTTACAGAAGAGAATCAGGCGGCCGTTATTTTAAATGGAACCTATTGTGAGCCTGACAAAGAGGATGCAGGAATTTATGCCCGGTATGAAGATGGAGAAGTGTATCTGGAGCTGGCATTCTTAAAGGACAAGCTGGATAATGGTTATGTGTACGACAATAC
>CAZYYO010000189.1:0-2591 GCA_964650965.1 uncultured Lachnospiraceae bacterium
TGCTCAACACCTTCTGCTGCCATTGGTCCATTATATACAATTGATGATCCTTCAACATGGACATCAACATGGTTTTCTTCCTCAGTTCCAGTAGGTTTCAATAACATAAACGCAGTAATTGATAACAACAGTAGTAATACAACCGCAAAAATAATCATAATTCTTTTTTTCATTCTTCATCTCCTTTTACTCTAAAATGTAAATTTAATAATGTTTTATTTTCAACTTTAATTTGTTATACAGACTCTTAACTAATTTCTCCTGAAGCCATTTGATCCAATTGCGCATAGCTAGGAACAAAAAAGAGATTGCCAGTTATTGCATGTAGATAATTTAATAAGCTATCCTCACTGGCATCTGCGGTCCCCTGGAACATGTGTTCTAACATTTGCGTTGTAATAGAAAAATTTTTTGAATATCCTAGAAAATAACTCCCATAAATATTCTGTGTTGGTTGGGAGTAGACAAGATTTGCTCGGATTATTTTCATTTCTTGCCCTTTATTATTGTGGGCTTTTGATATTTCAGTATGTGCATCCATGGGTTTGATTTTGTCCGAGAGTTCTAAGTCGGTCCATTTTCGTCGACCAATAATCTTTTCTTGAGCAACATCTGATAGCAGATCCCAGGCCATTTTATCAAAAGTATATTTTTGCGCAAATACATAACTGCCACCATTAAAATCAGAATCATCATCTATAAGAACTGCTTGCCAAGCTTCTGAATCTTTAGGATTTTCTGTCCCATCAACAAAACCAATAATCGCTCGACCATCACGATAACGAAAACCATGTGTTTCATCTACAGGATTCACGTAAGCTTCAATGAGTGCCTGAATGTTCGAAAGCATATCATAGCAAGGAGTCATACGATTAGCACGGATATGAAAAAAGAAATCTCCTGGAGTTGATGGGGCTACTGACGATGCCCCCTCTATTCCAGGAAAAACTCTTAATTCTTTCGGTTTTTTAGTGTTGGGGAAAAGTTTATCCCAAGCAACGGCTCCAATTCCCATGGCAAACTCAAATTCTTTCTCTGGATAACGAATGCGCAAACTCTCTACCATTGAAGGGATGCGGTCAAATAGATTTTGAAAAGCATTTAAAGCAGCTTTAGAAATTTTTTTATCTTTTAACGCGATAGTTGCAATAATAGAATTTTCTGATTGACCGGGAATAACATTTTGATATTTCATTTTGTATCCTTTCACTTAATTGATAAACACTATAATAAAATTTCCTTTTATTAAATACTGACATATAAATCTTAAGGACTAATCATTTTATGAATATTACTTATACAGCAAAAGAATTATCTAAGCATAAATTTCTTTGGAATAAAGCAGAGTGGTGTATTATTATAAAAATACAGTTAAAAACACGATGAATGGAACAGCCATACTAACGAAGCCATCAAAAAAGCAATGGATTTGAATGATTTTATGTAGAACGATGGTATAGTCGTCATTAATTCATACCTGTCTTTGTAAAAACAGAATTCGATTGTCGGAATTAGAAAGTTATTTTTAAAATGAAAGGCATTTTGATTAGATGAGTGTGCAACCTATGAATGATATATATATCCACAATACTTTCAACCATATCCTAAGCACTAAGATTGTCCCCCAAAGGAGACGCTATGGATAAATATATTTATAATGACGTTATGGCTAGTTCCATAACAGAGCCTCGACAAACCCTCTTGGCACTGGATAGTGTGACATATGTATTAGGAAGCCTCAATAAAACTGTACAAACAGCCGTTGGAGCAGAGGATTGCAGAAGCCTTAACATTGAGTTGGCTTACTACCGCGGTGATCTGAATGCTGTGTTGAGGCTGACTACTGGGCTCACCACAACGGATTGGCGGGTTGGGCAACGTCTCCTCAGCCGTATGGCTGGAGCTGTAGCAGCTGGTCAATACGATATTTTCATGGATACAAAAATCCGTTTGGATGAAGTGGCTCGGCAGTTAGCTGGACACCCTGACCAAGCATTTGTAGAATTAGCCCAAGCTGTTATGGCCGTCAGTCTGTATGATACTGATAAGTGCCCACAGTGGATCATTGACGGAGACTTTAGTCGGCTACCTTTGGAAGCCCGTCCCTATGCCTGTTATCCTCGAGCTAAGTATTTACTAGCGCGAGGAGAATACGCTGCTGTCCTGTCTCTGACGGAAACAGCCTTATCCCTTTGTGATGAAACTTGCTATTTTATTACACGCATCTACCTTCGGCTCATGGAGGCTGTTAGTGCGGTTTGCCGAAAAGAGAATGCCCGCGCAGAAGCGGCTCTAGCATCCGTTATGGCGTGTCTTATCCCCGATGGTCTCATTATGCCTTTAGTTGAGCATTATTCTTCCCTAAGCAGTTTGCTGCCCCCATGGGTAAATCGGGCCCCAGTTTTTATGAATGCAGTAGAATCATTGAAAATTCAGATAGGGTATAACTGGGTAGACTTCCACAATCATGTCACGCATGGTCAAATATCCCAGATCCTTACCAGTAGGGAGTATCAGGTGGCCTATTTAGCCAAATGTGGTTATCGAAATCAAGAGATTGCTAAGGCTTTAAATCTCTCTGTTGCAACGGT
>CAZYYO010000190.1:0-2521 GCA_964650965.1 uncultured Lachnospiraceae bacterium
TTGATTATAATAATTTCTTAAACAGTTATAGCACGAAGGCTTACATGTACATCCTTTTGTGAGTTTGATTGCAGCACGAATTACCTGCTGAAGTTTTTTTCCATCATCAGATACTAATCGTCTTACATGTCCAGCACCACCAGCTACAGCATCATACAAAATGATGGAATGAATCATTCTTCCTTCAAACTTTACTTTATGCAAACAGCCTTTTATATCATTACGTTCTATGTCTAAGACTTTAGCAGTTGCTTCTAACAGCGCATACATAACTGAAAGCATTACATTAATATTCTTAGCTCGTGAGTTTCCAAAAACAATCTTCACAACGTCAGTCTTAAATGTATGACTAAGCTTATTCTTATATAGTTTTCCATCACATGCCCTGCCCCAAGGTGATTTATGTTTTTGATCTAATGATTTCTTAAATACATTATTATGTTTGTCAGCAGATACACCTATTACACTTCTTGAAAATCCACATTTATTGCATACAAAGAAATCACTATTGCATACCACCATTAAAGAATCATTTGAGGATGTTTCCAAAAAAATCTTTGCATCATCGTGAACCACAAAATCGTACTTATCAATGATATGCCTTTGAGGATCTCCAATATAATAAGCATCACTTCCATATAAACGGTCTGGTTTAGTCATTGGCACAGCTCGTGTCTTTGCCTCTGCTATAAAACCTTTTCGTGGCTCAATCGCTGGCTGCCACTGCGCCTTTTCTATCAGTCTCTGACAAGATACGCACAATTCCCCTTCTTTACTCGATTCTGTTCTTCTCCAGTTCCACGTCTTACAGGAAGGTTCTTTGCACTGAGCAATATAATTCACTTCCCAATCTAATCCTGTTTTCTGTGGGAGCTTTCTGATGTATCTACTAGTATATAAAGTATCGTCAGCTACAACCTGTGAATCTGGTGCGTATTCAGAAATAGCAAGTTGAAGGTCTCTTACTATCTGAAGTTTATTATCTTTGCTAAAGTCGCTGTTCTGATACAATTCGACAGTATCAATCGGGAATCCGTACTTAGGTAAAATATTATTTCTTGCAAGAAACTCTATCAAATCATTTCTTCCCTTTCTATCGTCAGCACTTCTTCTGAACTGCTTAAGCTTTGTTATAGCTCTTAATGCGCCTTCTTCATCACCTTCTTGCCTTAAGTATTCGGCTTCATCTTCATACCATTTAATTGTTTCCTTAAAGTCCTCAACTGCAATAGTGAGAACTCCTTCCTGTCCAATAATTTTCTCTAACCAAGCAAAATTATCAATTCCCATTAATTCATGCATATCAACTGGAATTGAATTTTTCAATATAGATTTCAAAGCCTCAGGCTTACTTTCCAAGAACTTCTTAAACCTATCTACGCCGTCACCATTCAAGAAGATGTCAGCATTATTTCTGTTATAAACATCTGAGTTTTCTGCAAAGAACATACTTAACGCAACAGCAAAAATATGTCTCTGGATAACCTTTTCATTCTTAATTATAAAAACGGGAACACCTATTTTCCCCGATATCATCTGAATAGGATCTTTATAATATGTAAAGTCATGTGAACTTAATTTGGAATATGTTAGTGAATATGCTGCGGAATGCAAGCTTCTACCAGCACGTCCAGCTCTCTGTACATAATTTGCAGGTGAAGGGGGCATGTTTCTCAAATATACAGTCTCCAAATCACCAACATCAACCCCCATTTCAAATGTAGTCGAACAGCTAAGTGCATTTATGTCTTTCTTAACAAACATCTCCTGATATTCTTGCTGTTCTTCTCTACCCAACTGTGCTGTATGCTCCTTAATATGAAGAGGTTTCATTAAATCAGTAGAGTACAATCTCGCAAAGTGATTGTTTAATAATAAATCAGCATGTGAAATCTTACGTAATCTCCCGCCACATTTTACTGAAGCGCAGGAATCGTAAACGTTGAACATTGTAACACGACCACATTTTTCACATTCGTATACTGGGTATTCTTCAGTTCCTGGAATCACTACGAATGACTCTGCATCAATATAAAATTCAGAGTTATCTCCTGACTTCAATGGGTACTGACCTTTTACCAATACACTCTTCCAATAATTCTCCAAGATGCTAACCGCCTCATCTTCATCTATTATAAGCGTATCCATTACGCGTTTAACACGACCATTGTAATAATATGTCTGGTTAGTCTTTTTACGAGGAATCCACCCGTGTAAATAGCTCTTATTTCTATCTGTTTCTGCCTCTTTACACAGCTTGAATCTGTGTGGCTTAGTAGTAAAGTATACATACTCTCTTTCATCATCTGTAAGATCGCACTTGCTGCTTTCAACTGCTCCGTTATAAACAAGTTCAAGAACAAGCATGTTAAACATATCTTTCATTGCTGCAACGTTTTTATTATATTTCTTTGCAATTGTATTCATAATCAGGCCTTCATTTCCCTTATATGCGAAATTAAGAATTCCTAATGAAGATAAACTGGTACCTCTTCGAGAACTTACCAATTCATTTAGAACC
>CAZYYO010000191.1:0-2500 GCA_964650965.1 uncultured Lachnospiraceae bacterium
TGATATTAAGCTTTATGGAGATAACAATGTACGGATTAAAAGAATCGGAAAGAGAGGCAGCTCTGGAATTACTTTTGGCAGTGAAAGAGAGTATCAGAAATTTGTAACAAAGATATTAGAGAGAAACAAGGTAAACCTTGGTACGGCAAATGCCATACAGACATTTACAGACAGAAGCCAGCCAGATTTCATCTTACGAATCACCATTATATCTGGACTATTAGTAGATAGTGGAGTGCCACTTGTAGCTATAAGAAAGATTCCAAAGAACAAATATGATCTTGTGATGTTACAGGATGCAGGGATGTTTGATGATACAGTAACGAGACTAAAAAGGGATAACCGAATCGGATATCTGCCAATCTTTGAAGCGGATGATGATTTAAGCGAACTGATGCAAAAGATGATTGCATCCAAAGGAATCCTATTTACAGGAAAAGGTGCCAGTGGAAAGACCACACTTATGAATGCTCTAATCGGAGAGATTCCCTATGATGAGTCGGTGATGATCTGTCAGGAAAATGCAGAGTTATTTGATATGGAGCATCCAGATTTATTCTGTGCCCACGTTCTTACCAATGCAGGAGATTCCAAGATTTCCTATGACCTTGGGGATTTAACAAGAGCCGCACTTCTTGTAGATCTTGACCGAGTAATTGTAGGTGAAGTAAAGGAAGGCTCAGAAGCTGCAGGACTATCGAAAGCTTCCATGACAGGGCATAAGTGCTGGACTTCCGTTCATGGGGAAAGCTGTGAAATGGCAGTGGATAAGATGGCAGATTATATCAGCCAGGCAACCGGATATTCTACAAAGGATTCCTTAAAGCAGTTGCAGGGATTTGAATATGTGGTGCATCTTAGGAACTTCCATATTGATGAAGTGATTCGAATCTGTGGATGGGATAAGAGAAAGGAAGCACTGATCTATGAGCAGGTATATCCATTTGAAGGAGCGTGTAACTAATGAAGAAGAAAAAGAAGAATAATCCACTTCTAATTATTGGAATTGTTGTAGCTATCGTAATGGTAGCTGCAGTGGTCCTAAGTCTATTAGGATTTAATGTCTTTGCAACCTTAAGTGGTGATTCTAGTGGAAAGCCAACAAGTTTTTCCAATGTAAATGACCTAGAGAGTGGAAAAGCCTATGTATGGCATCACGAGGGTGGAAATATTGAAACAGATTTAAAATCTGCCAGTTCAGAATCGGTGTTTTTCTCCTGCATTAAGGGAGATTACAACTTTAAGAACAAAGAGATGGAAGAAGCAATTGAGTATCCAAGAAGCATTTGGATATCAACCGATGAAGATGACAATATTCCAACCGTAACAAAGGATGATCTGCTCATCTATGTATCAAGTACAGAAGTGCCGGATGGGATTCTATTTGAGCGATTTGCAGATTATGGATACAGCATTGGTATCAGCAACATGATAGCAGATGGAGGTGGTCATTACTATTTTGAGTTCGCAGCTACAGATGAGGATGATTATAAGCATTACGTGGATATGAATTCCGATGCTGCACAGGTCAGTGAATTAGATCCCATTACAAAGTTGTATTTAGACAAAGTGGGAAGCACAAAAGTGGATGAAGACAATGTATCTGATGGAGGCAGTGTCTTAGGGCTAACAAAGAACAAGTCTTATGTATGCGAGTTTTATACAGGTACCTTCTATCAGGATTTTAAGATGACGGCGAACATTCACAGCTTTTCCAGTCTGGAGCGATTTACCAGTTATGAGTATGAGTTTATGCACAGTAATTTTATTGTGATTTCCATTCCAGATTATTTTAAGAGTGGTTATTACTTTGTAAATGGAGTAGGGCTTTTTCGATACGTGGCAGAAGCGGATGAAAGTACTTATAACGGTGAAGCCTATGATGAAAATATCGACTGGAATGATCCTATTATTGTTTACAACGAGAATGGGGAGATGATTGAAAATCCAAGTGATCCTGATTTTGTGGCACCTACGAATTTAAAGGATTCTGATCCAGGTCTTGATATCGAAGTAGAAGGTGCAAAGGAAAATCAATCAGAAGAGGTGGAGGAGAATTCAGAAGATTCCACCAAAGAAACGGAGGTAGATGGAACATGAAAGAAGTAATAGAAGCATATTGGAGCTGGGGATTGTTATTCCTATTACTCTTTGTAGCATTTGTAATCATGCATAAACGATTCAAGGAGCGCAATGTATGGGCAAGTATTGTTACAAAGTATAAGGAAAATACAGACCTTAAGATCTTAAGCGAGGCAGAGTTTGTAACCAAATTTGGAACCATAGAAAACAATTCTCTTCTATATAAATTAGACAGACTGGTACTGACAAGTGGAATTAAGAAGTATCTGCCGCATTTTAACGGAGAAGCATTTTTAATATCCATGTTTCTGCTAGGAGTAGCAGGATTCATTGAAGGGACGATTCTTTTGGGAAATGTGTTTGTAGCAATTTTTTTAGCTGCAGCACAGGCAGTGGCATTGTATGTCCTTATCAAAGG
>CAZYYO010000192.1:0-619 GCA_964650965.1 uncultured Lachnospiraceae bacterium
ATAATCAGATTGTGGATAATATTATTCAGCTGTCTGCAGCGGCAGAGGAAATTACAGCCTCCTCCGGTCAGGCAATGGAATATAGCAATCAAAATTGTGATAACGCAGAAAATGCACAGAGACAATTGGAACAGGTATTGCAGGTATCACATGAATTAGACCCCTATCTCACATAGTACCCTTACTTCCAGTGGACAATAAGAACGAGACTTTTGCCGTATGTTTTTTATACGGCAGGGGTCTTTTTTGCCTTTCTATAGTTTGTCAGAAACCGCCTGGAATAAGGGAAAGATGGATTTAGATATTGTAAGATTCACAGGAAATGCCTATACTTAAGGTATCCTATATGGGATTGTCGTGAATAAATACCAAGGAGGAAACACAGGATGACATATACATACTTGTTGGAAATCGCATCAGTATTTTTGTTAAGTATGATTCTGTACGATTATCGAAATAAGATGAGAGTAGCCCGCACCGACGGGAAGCTGTTTCGGATGGTATTAATATCAGGATTGTTAACAAGCATTACGGATTTGACTTCAGCGGTGCTGATTGCATATAGTGCTGTGATTCCCTTATGGATGAATATAGCTGTTGCAACCCTTTACTTTGTGCT
>CAZYYO010000192.1:629-2496 GCA_964650965.1 uncultured Lachnospiraceae bacterium
CAGGCTACGACAATTTTTGGATTGGTACTTTTTTCCTTTCATTATATGAATAATAATCTACGATTGCACTCAGCTACAGCTTTGGTAATGATACTTCTTTATGGTGTGAATCTTTTGATTTCCCTGGTATCGCCCTGGACGAGATGGTATTTCTATTTCGATGCACAGGGACATTATGTTCAGGGCAATCTTACAGATTTGGGGTATTATTTCTTCTTTTTTAATGTATTTGCCTGTCTGGTATATGCGATAATGAATCAGAAGCATCTTCAGGCGAAGGATTTGCGTGTTGCGGCAGTGGTAGCAGTGATTATGTGCAGCTCCGTAACCTTTCAGTTTTTCTTCCGGGAAATATTAACCATAGGCTTTGGCATTGCATTGATTGTGCTGTATCTGTATGTTACCCTGGAGAATCCTAATGATTATCAGGATAAGCTTACCCTGTCGCTGAATAATTACGGATTTAAAATACTGATAAATGAGAAGTGCAGTCAGGGCAAACCCTTTACTGTGATATTTTTGGATATTAAGAAGTTTCGTTATATTAATGCAATTTATAGTGAGGAAGAGGGAAACCTTCTGTTACAGATGATTGCATCCTATTTGGAAGGGAAATTCCCTGATGGATATGCAGCAAGAGCAGGAGATGATGTTTTTACCATTGTGACTACCCAGGGAGAGGAACAGATTCATCAGGCAGTTGAAAATATAAATAGCAGATTTCGTCAGGGATGGATGTTGCCAGGAGGCGAGAGAGTAGACTTAGAGACGGTTATCATTACCTGCAGATATCCGGACCATTTTATCAGCCACACGGAGATATTGAAATTATCGGATTTGATGCTGGATCGAGTGAAGGAAACACCGGACAATAATGTATTGTATTCTACAGATGAAATCGCAGAGGAATACCGTCGACAGGAGGCTGTAGAACACAGCCTTAGGCAGGCATTGAAGGAACATAAGCTTCAAGTGGTATATCAACCAATTTATGACAGTATGCAGGGCTGTATTACTGCCGTGGAAGCATTGTCCAGATTGCATACACCAGAGCTGGGCAATATTCCCCCGGATGAATTTATTAAAGTAGCGGAAAATACAGGTCTGATTATAGAATTAGGATTCTATGTATTAGAAGAAGCCTGCCGCTTCATTAGGAAATGTATCATTGATAATCCCAGAAATACCATCCAGTCTGTCCATATTAATATGTCCATGCTTCAATGTGCGTTTCCAGAGAGTATCCCGCACTACATTGATTTAATACAGAAGTATCAGGTGCCCTACGATATGATTCATTTTGAACTGACAGAGAGTACGGTGGTTGGCTCTCCTGAGTTAGTGAAGGATACCATGACTCATCTGATGAAGTCTCATATTCAATTTTCATTGGATGATTATGGAACCGGATTTTCTAATATATCATATCTGCTTCAATTTCCCTTCCAGATGGTGAAATTTGACAAGCTTATGGTTTGGAGCTATTTCAAAAGCAATGTGGGTAAGACAATTATGGAAAATGAATTTCATGTTTTCCATGTATTAGATAAGGATATTGTGGTGGAAGGAGTAGAAACAGAGGAGCAATACAAGGCACTTCGAGACTGCAATATTCATCTGTTCCAGGGTTATTATTTTGCCCGTCCCCTGCCCCAGGAAGAATGTATGGAAGCAGTATACCATTGGGCACAGCATAAGGATGGAAATCAGAAGATACGAAAAAGTATGGCAGAATCCATTCGTGCAGAACTGGTGGTAAACAAATTGCTGGAAACAGATTATGATTCCATAGCAACCATTGATATTCAGACCCAGGTGGCATATCCATTTACCATCAGCAAGTCCGAACAGGGAATGACCAAGGTAT
>CAZYYO010000193.1:0-2468 GCA_964650965.1 uncultured Lachnospiraceae bacterium
AGGATGTGATTTGTATGAAAATTGAAAAAGTAAACGATAACCAGATACGCTGTACTTTAACCCGTGAAGACTTAGACAGCCGCCATATTAAATTAAGCGAGCTGGCATATGGAACGGATAAAGCCAAATCTCTTTTTCGTGAGATGATGCAGCAGGCAAGCTTTGAGTTAGGTTTTGAAGCAGAAGACATTCCTTTGATGATCGAAGCCATTCCCATTTCATCAGAGACCATTATTCTACTTGTTACTAAGGTGGAATATCCGGAAGAGTTGGATACTCGCTTTTCTAAATTCTCAGATGTAGCAGACGATATGGATGATATATATGAAGATATTGATATGACAAAGCAGGCAGGATCTGCAAATGATATCATTGATTTATTTAAGAAAACAAAAGAATCTGTAACAAAGACTGAGGATAAACCAACCTCGGAAGATGTGGCTTCCGCTATAGAAGAACTTAATGTTCCTGTAGATATTACGAAAATGTTCCTGTTCTATTCCCTGGATGACGTAATTCGCCTGTCTCATATTCTGACAGGTTATTATCAGGGTGACAACTGGCTGTATAAGAATGAGAAGGACGGCAGCTATTACCTGGTCATCAGCAAGTCCCAACATTCTCCGGAGGAATTCAACAAGGTATGCAATATCCTTTGTGAATATTCTTCCCAGGATAATTTCTCTGTTGGACAGGAGTCCTATTATCGGGAACACTATAAGCTGATTATGGCTCACAATGCTTTACAAATGTTATCTGGAATCTAAATCGTTACAAAAAAACAGCAGGTCAATTGACCCGCTGTTTTTTTGCCTTTATGATCTCTTTCTTAGCCCTGTGCCTCTAAGAAATTATTAATCTCTTCTACTAACATATCAGGTTCAATTCCATGAACCATAGCTGCCTCTTCAATACTTTCCATCTGAGAAGAAGGACATCCAAGACAATGCATTCCAATATTTAATAAGATTGGTGCAATGTTCTCATCTATCTGTAATAATTCGCCGATCATTGTTGCTTTTGTTACTCTTGCCATATTTCTGTACCTCCTGTTATTTTTTGACCAGGTTATTATAATATGAATTTTCTATTTTGACAATGCTTTCTTTGCACCATTTCCAAAACAATTCCTATTAAATCACTATGATATATGCTTTGATTTTTATTCGTTGTACATGATTTAATACTTGTTTTCCACATCTATTTGATTTACAATACCTTTAAAGCGAAAGCTTTAATAACAAAAACATATGTATAGGAGGAATTATTATGGCATACGTAATTTCTGATTCATGCGTAAGTTGTGGAACTTGCGAACCTGAATGTCCAGTAGGTGCTATCTCTCAGGGAGATACTCAGTTCGAAATCGACGCTGCTGCTTGTGTAGACTGTGGTACTTGTGCTGCTGCATGTCCTACTTCTGCAATCGGTCCAGAGTAGTCCACTAAAAAGATATTATCTTTTACGCGTAAAGGAAAAGGGAACGCTTAGGGCGTTCCTTTTTTGTTGTCTTTTTCCTGGTGTTTCACTCCAAGCCTCCATGGTTTTTTCACCTTCTTTCCACGAAGTGCTGCATCTAATTTCCGATAACGTTCCTCCGCCAGCTGATCATTCTCCCGCATAAGATAATTCATTTCCTTAAGAATTCGGTCTCCCACTTCATTTCCCAGTGCTTCATTATTCTCCTGCAGTGCCAGTCGTACAATCTCCGTCATAACGGATTGAAACTGCTCCATCTTAATTGCTTTATGGTCTCTTTCTTCTAATCCCAGCTCTCTTCCTGTGGTCATAGTAAGAAATTCCGGTTCTCCTCTTCTGGCTGTATTCTCCCCTGGCTCCTCCTTATAGATATATTGCATGCTTTTCTGCTGTTCCTTACGGGCTCTTTGCCTGTCACTTTTTAAATACATGCGAATAGCCTTAAGCTGATACCCCTTCTCCTTTAGCTCCTTTACCTTAAGAAACTCATTAATATTCTCATCTGTATAATAACGATGCCCCATTTCATTTCTTGGCACCTCCAGCTGCAGCTCCTCCTCCCAATACCGTAGTACATGCTGCTCTACTTGAATCATATTGGCTGCATCACTAATCATATATCGAACCTTCTCCATAGCTTGTCCTCCTGTCCATTTATTTACAACGATTATCCTGTTGCCCCATCCACAATGCTTTGCATAAAAAAAGAGAGCTACATAAAAGCTGACCTTTTTACCTGTCTTTCTCTTATGTATCTCTCTTTGTCTTTTATTATTATAGCGATTTGCCTGATATTCTTCAACGAGAATCAATCTTGGTATTGCGACAGCAGCTGTGGATTTCTCTCACAATTCTACAGAAGTCTTTCTATGTATGATAGAACCTGTCCCATGTTCTTGGAATTTAGCTTCTCTCCATATTGGCAAACTTGGTGTATTCCGGCAGCCATGCCAGATTAATGGTTCCAATGGGACCGTTTCTTTGTTTTG
>CAZYYO010000194.1:0-2432 GCA_964650965.1 uncultured Lachnospiraceae bacterium
GCAGAAAAGCAAAACAGGAGGCAGATGATCTTCGTGCGTCCCGTAATAAAATATCTAAAGAAATTGGTGCGTTAATGGCTCAGGGTAAAAAAGAAGAAGCTGAGGCAAAGAAGGCAGAAGTAGCTGCAGGTGCAAAACGCCTTGCAGAATTGGAGACATTGGAAGAGGAGCTTCAGGAGAAGATTACCAAAATTATGATGGTAATTCCCAATATAATTGATGAATCTGTACCTATTGGTAAGGATGATAGCCAAAATGTGGAAATTCAAAAATATGGAGAGCCTGTAGTACCGGATTTTGAAGTACCCTATCATGCAGATATTCTTGATAGTATCAGTGGACTTGATAAAGAGAGCGCTGGAAGGACAAGCGGAAACGGCTTTTATTATTTGATGGGTGATGCAGCAAGAATTCATTCTGCCATGATCAACTATGCAAGAGATTTTATGATTGATAAAGGATTTACTTATTGTATTCCACCTTTTATGATTCATAGTAAATGGAGTTATGAGCTTTGCCGAGATGGAAGCAATGATGTACAAAATCGAGGGTGAGGACTTGTATCTGATTGGAACCTCCGAACATTCCATGATTGGTAAATTCAAGGGTGAAATTGTCAATGAAAAGAGCCTTCCTGTAACAATGACTTCTTATTCCCCCTGCTTCAGAAAAGAGGTAGGTTCTCATGGAATTGAGGAGCGAGGTGTATACCGTGTACATCAGTTTGAAAAACAGGAAATGGTTGTATTATGTAAACCAGAAGATTCTATGGACTGGTACAACAAAATGTGGTCTTATACAGTAGAATTTTTCCACAGTATGGATATTCCGGTTCGTACATTGGAATGCTGCAGTGGCGATTTGGCAGATTTAAAAGTAAAATCCTGTGATGTTGAAGCATGGAGTCCCAGACAGCAGAAATACTTCGAGGTTGGTTCCTGTTCAACGTTAGGAGATGCTCAGGCAAGACGTCTTGGCATCCGTACCAAGGGTGAAAATGGTACGTACTATGTGCATACATTAAACAATACAGTACTTGCGTCTCCCAGAGGTTTGATTGCATTCTTGGAGAATAATGTAAATGAGGACGGCAGCATCAATATTCCTGTTGCACTGCGTCCTTACATGGGTGGAAAAGATAAAATCTTGCCTACCAGCAAATAGGAAACAGTTAAATTGAGTATATTAACAGAAACAGAAAGAAGGTGAAATCTTTGCATAAATTCATGCGTGCCATAGGCTTCAGCGATTTTACGGAGCGTAAAAAAATAAAGGAACTACTGACGGATGTTGTTATGAATTCCGATAGTCGTGCATATACCATCAATCAAGAAGGAATCATGCTAGGAGAATTTTGCAAAAATTTTGCCGGAAACATGGGAATTGCGGTATGTGGAGAATTTGATGAGGAGGATAAATTTATTTATGATTACTATTTTCCTTATTTAAATGGTGCGGGAGTAACTACCTATGAAGATGTATCGGTAGAGCGCCATGCCGCAAAGGATTCCTATGCCGGAATTTGCGATGATATAAATATAGGAATTTCCCTGATTTTCTATTTAAAAAACAGGATTCCTTATATCAAGGCGCAGGCGACAGGTAAACTCCCTATTCGTGGAACCACATTGACTCTGTCTGCATTATCAATAAGCGGCAGTGTCATGATGCCGATTCAGAAGGATGAGGAACAGAAGCAGCGTGTTAAGAAAGAATCTGTGAATCGAACCAATTTACTTGCTGCGGCAAGAAAAGGTGATGAAGATGCCATTGAAACGTTGACATTGGAAGATATGGACATGTACACGACAATCTCCCGTAAGATACAGAAAGAAGATATTTTCACACTGGTAGATACTTATTTTATGCCTTATGGTGTGGAATGTGACCAGTATTCTGTGCTTGGTGAAATTGTAGAAATGCGCCAGACCAAGAACCAGATTACAGGTGAGGAAATATATATCTTAACAATTTGCTGTAATGAATTGACATTTGACGTTTGTATCAATATAATAGATTTGTTCGGCGAACCTCAGGTGGGCAGACGTTTCAAAGGAATTGTCTGGCTGCAGGGATTTATTAATTTTCCTGAGGAGCTGTAAATTAAATAGTTTTCAAATTGATTATCAGCAGATTATCGCCAAAGTGATTGGATTCATAGATATGGCAGCCGAAGCCAAAAGGCCGAAAAACCTTGAAAAATCGGCATTCGTTCTCATAGTTAAGTGGATATAACAGGGACCTCCTAAGTAGCGGGTGGTCGGAAACCATTTTAACGTATTTATCACATTTTTAAGCTATGAACTGCTTGCTTATTAGCAAGCTTTCTCATAAATGTTGGTGTAGCACAGTGGATAGTGCAGCCGCCTCCTAAGGTTCAACCATGGTTATACCCTAAGGAATGAAAAAGGGTAAAGGTTTGGAGTTCGAAT
>CAZYYO010000195.1:0-2428 GCA_964650965.1 uncultured Lachnospiraceae bacterium
TGTCGAATAAGACAAAAATCCATCTTCAAACTGTAGCCAAGTCTGTCAATTCGCAGCCTTGAGGGAGATGGAAGCATACAAGTTCGGACTACCCTATGTTATAATCAAAAGCCCCCGGAGTACTACAATTACCTGGGACGATACGAGAAGGGAGACACCATGGAAGGATATAGACTACTTTTGGCGGTGGAGAGTGAGAAACTGACCATACAGGAACGGGAAGAGCTGCAGGAGCTGAAGGAGAGAATGAAACTTTCGGGGTGGAAGGTTACCTATGTGGATTCCCAACTGGTTTGCCAGGGGAAGATTGCCCAGGTGCCAAAGCAGGAACGGCTGGTGGCACTGGTGGACAGTGAAGAATGGCTGCAGCTGATGGATACATGGGAGATTCCGGCGGCAGGTTATGAGCATGGAGGCAGGCAGCTTTCCGCCCGCTATATTTTACAGGGCTTAGAAGAGGTGGATGGAGCATATTTTATCAAGGTGTATCGCAGATATCATAAGCTGCCACTGGTGATAGCAGAAACAAGCAGATGTATTCTGCGGGAATTGTGCCTGGAGGATATGGAAGCACTGTATCAGCTCTATGAGAAGCCGGGAATGACGGATTATATGGAACCCTTGTATCCCTGGGATGAGGAGCTGGTGTATGAGAAGACCTATATAGAGCAGGTGTATGGATTCTATGAATTTGGAATGTGGGTTGTTTTGGATAAGAAGACAAATCAACTCATTGGAAGAGCAGGCATAGAATACCGGGAAAGCTGCAGGGAGCGGGAAGTGGAAATGGGATATGCCATTGTTTCAAATCTGTGGGGACAGGGCTATGGAACGGAGGTGTGTCAGGCAATCTTAGCATACGTAAGAGAACATTTGCCCAAGTATGCAGTGATTTGCCGGGTGCATCCTAAGAATACCGCTAGTCTGGCATTGCTTACCAAGCTGGGATTTACACTTACGGACCGTGTCCCTTACAAGAAAGAGGGAGAAGAGACAACCTGCATGGAACAAATCTATCAATGGCATGATTTACAATCGTTAGAATGATTGATTTTTCAACGAAAATTGATTATAATTGAAGGAAAAATATCAAAAGATGAAAGAGGGCGAATGGGTATGGCAGATATTTCGGCAGAAGAATTAGAGAAAATTGAAAAGAAAATCAGTCAATCCAATAGTGGAGTTGTAGTCACAGAGGATTTCGTCAGCCCAGAGGAACTCTATGATGAGTTGATTCATCGAATCCATAAGTACCATCCCAATGCAGACATCTCCATGATTGATAAGGCTTATCATACGGCTAGAGCAGCACACAAGGGACAGGTGCGTAAATCAGGAGAGGAATATATTATTCATCCTCTATGTGTTGCAATTATCCTGGCAGATTTAGAGTTAGATAAGGAGACTATTGCAGCAGGAATGCTTCATGATGTAGTAGAAGATACGGTAATGACCACAGAAGAAATCGCGGTGGAATTCTCAGAAGAGGTGGCACTTCTGGTAGATGGTGTTACCAAGTTAGGACAGCTGTCCTATGATGCGGATAAGGTAGAGGTGCAGGCAGAGAATTTACGGAAGATGTTTCTTGCTATGGCCAAGGACATTCGAGTGATTATGATTAAGTTGGCTGACCGCCTTCATAATATGCGAACCTTGAAATACATGAAGCCAGAGAAGCAAAAGGAAAAAGCAAGAGAAACCATGGAGATTTATGCCCCACTGGCTCAGCGTCTTGGTATTTCCAAAATCAAGATAGAATTAGACGATTTGTCTTTAAAATATTTGGAGCCGGAGGCTTATTATGATCTGGTAGAGAAGATTGCTCTTCGAAAGAATGAAAGAGAAGATTATATCGAATCACTGGTAGAGGAAGTGAAGCACCATATTTATGATGCCGGGATTCAGGCAGATATTGAGGGACGTGCCAAGCATTTCTTCAGTATCTATAAGAAGATGGTGAACCAGAATAAAACCATTGACCAGATTTATGATTTATTTGCCATTCGAATTATTGTAGACAGCGTGAAGGATTGCTATGCAGCCTTAGGTGTCATCCATGAGATGTATACTCCAATTCCGGGACGGTTCAAGGATTATATTGCAATGCCCAAGCCCAATATGTACCAATCACTGCATACTACCTTAATTGGTCCGAATGGAACGCCTTTTGAGATTCAGATTCGTACCTATGAGATGCACCGTACCTCAGAGTATGGTATTGCGGCTCATTGGAAATATAAGGAAAGTGGCGAAGGAAGCACCATCAACCAGGAAGAGGAGAAGCTAAGCTGGCTGCGACAGATTCTGGAGTGGCAGCGGGATATGTCCGATAACCGGGAATTTATGAGCCTGCTAAAAAGTGACTTAAATCTCTTCTCGGATACGGTATTTTGCTTTACTCCTTCCGGAGATGTGAAGAATCTGCCCA
>CAZYYO010000196.1:0-2425 GCA_964650965.1 uncultured Lachnospiraceae bacterium
CGCTAAAAGAAGCACTTAGAAATGCCATTCTAAGCGCTCAAGACATAAGAAAAATAGCTACAAGATTTTATATAATTAAACTCATCCCTTACTAAAATTGTAGAATGAAAGGACTCTAAAATCAATAGCATACATAAAAAAAGAGAAACAGCTTATAGTTTTTTGCGTTCTAAGAAAAGAATAAGATAAAATCAAAATCATAGGGAAAAGATGATTAAAACACTTAAAAACGAAGTTTTACTCTTTAGTGCTGTATATTAACGAGATTAATTGAATTTCAATTAAAATCTCGACTTTGGTACTTAAAATAGAGAATAATCCGTTGAACCTATTGGTATATATAGGTTTCAACGGATTTTGTTTTGTTATTTCTATGTTGCGTAATACTTAATATTTTAGTAATGTTTTAATTTCTTTTCGTGTTCTATATTTCTTGCTTAAATTAATAGTAAAGGCTTGTTCTATATCTTTTATGATTTCATCATAATATATAAACTGGTACATATTCTTATCAAGATTAACACAGTTATATTCTCTTAGTGCTTGCAGTATTTTTTCAACAGAGTATTTATTATTCAGTCTCTGCTCTAATAACCGGATAATCACTAATCCTACAAAACATGTTAGAAAATGTGCCTCTATATGCGCTAATGTCCATACATATACGGGTCTAGATTCTAAATTTGTTTTTGTTACTTTAAAGGTATCCTCTATTTTGATTAATCCTCTATATATGTTTCTCATTTTATGATCACTTAATTCTGTTTCGCTAGTAACGATGGAATAGTAACCATCGTACTGTTCCTCTTCTTTAATGACTTCTAAATTTAATGATAAGTCTTTATCAGTTTCCACTTCTCCTGTTGCTTTATTAAATTTAATATTTTTTACATAACCAGCAGCTCCATAGGATGTAGCTCTTGTATAGCTACCTGGTTTCTTTATAAGATTTTTTGCTTTTTCTATCAGTATACTTCTTTCTCTTTTTTGTTTTCTGGCGTATTTAGAAGAATAGTAAACCATTTGTTTTTGACATATCGTTACTTTGGTATTTCTTTTATCGTCTCTTTTTATAGTGACCTCTTTTGCGAATATTCTTGATTTATGTATAAACGCTACTTCATTTCCATTCTCATTAATCATTTCTGCTATATAACCATCAGTATCTAATACCCATTCTTTAAATAACTTGTCTGCGCCACGAACAGATTGTCCATATACATATCCATCTTTTTGTTTAGAGGGATCATCATTTTTTCCGGCTAAGAAATACATATTATCAGAAGTATTAAGACCACGATCAGCGACAACAATCGTCTTACTAATTCCATATGTTGCTTTTGTACGTTTCATTAGTGGCCTTAGTGATGTTTTTTCAGATTCGTTACCAGGAAATAAATCATAAGAAAGCGGAATACCATTAGAGTCCATAAGAAGTCCCATTTGCACAATGGGGTCAGGTCGTTTGTTTTTTTCAGGGCCTCTTTTACGATATCCTTTTTCTAGGATATTTCCTTGTTCATCAAGAAGATCGATATCGTTATTAGCGATTTCAAAATAATAGTTAGTACAATCATAGTATGAGGTAGAAGCGTCACGATGATAGGTATCTTTAGTAGTGTTCCATATCCATTGTTGGATATCTTTTTTTAAAGAATCGTAGTTATCTAATGAGTTATACATATCATCTAAAGAGATTCCAGTAAAAGGTTGGAAGAATCGATCTTTATTATCGAACGTTTCTTTTTTAGAAGCAGGAAATAGAATTCTAGAATAGATAAGTAATTGAAATATATCATTTAGGCTGTATTCAATTTTAGACTTCCTGTGTACTTTTTTAAATAGAGTAAATAAGTCTAATTCATTATAGATTAATTTAAGAGGGAGATATCCCACATTAAATAAATTATGACCAACATCAATAGTATCGTTAGTGTTAATAGAAATAGACAAAGCAGAGTCTTGTTGTTGCTTAAGAGACATGTCTCTAGCTAATTGAGTGAAATGTGTAATAGGGTCGTCAAAATCTTTTTCAAGAGAATCAAGATATCCAATTTTTTTAACAGTACGAGATTTAGATTTACCATCTTCACGATACCCTTCAACGATGGATAAAAAGGTTTTGCCAGATTTAAGTTTAGTTTTTTTAAGATACATAGAATCAACTCCTCTACACATCATAACATACTTCGCATGATTTCACAACAATAAAATAACATATTGTTGACATTTTAAAACCATACCTAGTAACAGGTATGGCCGATTATTGAAGTATACAAGTACCAAACTCAGGAGTTGTGGGCTTTTCTTTTGGTTTATAATTATGACAATATTGACAAAACTATTGTTATTATCAACCAGATGGTTTATAATCTCGACTTTGGTACTTAAAATAGAGAATAATCCGTTGAACCTATTGGTATAT
>CAZYYO010000197.1:0-2418 GCA_964650965.1 uncultured Lachnospiraceae bacterium
CTCTGGTTGACATCGCAAATGCACTGAACGTATCAGCAGACGACCTTCTCGTAGACAGTCTGACACACTCGGCTTCCACTGCCGATTCCGAGATTCACCGTCTGCTTTTGGACTGCAACACACTTGAGCAGGAGATTCTTACCCGAATGGTAAAGGAACTGAAAGCGATTTTATACGGATTGGGAGTATGATTTTGTAACCCGTTGACCACATAACACAAAAACCCGCATAAGCCACAACTGCACTTCGGAGCATGCCGGGGTGCTGTCTGTGGTTCATGCGGGATGAGGCAAAAAAAGAAGCCCACCAGCGTACCATGTAGGAATTACACAGTGCGCCAGTGGGCAAATCTTTATTTTAACAGATCTGATAAACTATATTCACCTTTAGGAATATTTGCGGTTCTACGATACTCTTTTATTGCATTAACTAATGTCTGTGGATTACTAAAATAATCTTTCACAAAATCATACGATTTCACATTATGCATACGAAGATCTGCTTTACAGAATTCACTAGGTTTCTTTCCTGAACGCTTAAATCGCTCATAAGCTCCTTCGCTATGAATAATCAGCATCTCTATCTCCGGAGCAGTAATAACATTGATCACATCAACCTTCTTCTCATAGGCTTTGCTAAGCCTAAACTCTTCTCTCCGAGAGTCAAGAATCCTTATGACAGAGATCTGATCTTTAAATCCTTTACGCAAGAAGCGTTCCTCAAATGTCTTAGCACTCCTGCAGCGAATAACATTTTCTTCAAGCATATCTTCTCTTGTAAAAATCAAAAGATTATTATCCACTAGAACATCAATAATTGCAGTTTCTGCTGATCCTTCACATATACACGCTATATATGGTGCTAACTTCATCCTACCGCCCCCCTTATTTAATTGAAGCGGCCAGATTTTTCTTCAAACGCATATATGCTTCGTACGCTGGAGTTGTTCCTTCCAGGAATCCGCTTTGATATGCATCGCTCTTCTTAATATCGTTGCGCTTTAGAATATAGCTCAAGTTTTCCACTGTGATGCCATTTCGATTTCTTACGATACAAATCCCATCATTTCGGTCATATTCATCTAGCAGTTCCGGATAATGCGTTGTAAAAATCAGCGTTCCGCCTCTTTTGTTAAGTCGGCTGTCCATGAAGAAGCGCATCAGAGTAGTTACAATTTCTTTATTAAAATGATTTTCAATTTCATCTACCAGAAGGTATCCTCCAGATTGAAGAACCTCTTTCACCATCGAAAATGTAATAATGCCCTTAATTGTACCAGAGGACAAATACTGTTCAAGATCTACCGCATTATTCAAGATTATCTCATCTTCATCTCTAAATTTCAGATGAATAAATGTTTTTCCTTCCGCCTGCTCAAAACATAGCTTCTCGATGGTCGGGTCAAGAAAAGCAATCACTTCCAGCGGAATATCTTCTGTAAAAGGCAAAACATTCACATTCGTATAAGAAAGAAGGCTAAACACATCAACAGCGTCATTTACCTTTTTATTATGAGCGATAATAAAGCTGACATCATCTGAAAGATAAGCTTCATTGCTATTACGTGAATCAACAGGCTCTATTCCATCGAAATCCGTCAAATATTTTTTCGACTTAACGCTTGCAATTGGCTTTTCCCATAGTCTTTCAGACAAGATTGAATACACATACTCGCCTGTCTTTGCTTTTTTCGCTGTAATCACGGTTTCAAGACAGCAGATATATTTGCGCTTATCATAAAAGTATGTGCGAATCGTAGCTTTCTCTGATCCTCCAAGAATGGTTTTTGCCTCCACATGATTGATTGGCTCATTCTTTATAATGTTCAGTGCTAAATTGATGACTTTCAACACAGAGGTTTTACCAGAAGCATTGATTCCAATAAACGCACATGCAGAATGAAGGTAATAGTTATCAATCAGGTTGTACAAATTATTCTTGTCATCTTCACTCACACGCTGCTGAGTGTAAAAGCAAATATCCAAGTCCTCATTAAACAACGGAAGCCCTTGTGCTGTAATACGAAGTATTTTCATGTAGCATTCTCCCTTCTAAAAACGGTTTTCGCGTTTTTATTTTCCATCAAATTCATTATACCCAATTCTCTAGAAATTATCAACGCCTTTTTCGTTTTTATTTTCTGTATTTCAAACTCCGATACGCATCCAGCACGAATTCCAAAAACTGGGGACTCATCTGCTCCACCATGCTCTTGCCATCCACGTTTCCCAGCATGGTCACACCAGCTTTTGACAGGTCATCTTCTCTCTTCTCCAGCTCCCTGATGCTGTCTGCCACGGCCGCATCGATGAACGCCGCGAACTTTGCTCCGTCAACATTGCTTTGTACCGGCATCGGTGCGCCATCATCACCGGCTAACCGGATTACCTTCACCGGCATCGGTGCGCCATCATCACC
>CAZYYO010000198.1:0-2357 GCA_964650965.1 uncultured Lachnospiraceae bacterium
GTACAAGGAAACAAGTCAATAATGGTTTTGTGGTGCACTATGCGTACGCGGATATAAATGTCAACATAAGAATGTACATTTTTGATCATTTAATTATGTACACTTTCCTCCTCCTGATAATAATTTTTAAGTCGATATGATTTACCAGTAATTTGAACTACATGGGCATGATGGAGGACTCTATCTAATATCGCATTGGCTATCACAGGGTCCATAAATATATTGTCCCATGATGAAAAATTAATGTTGGTTGTCATGATTGTACTTCTCTTTTCATATCTTCTATCAATCAATTGAAAGAATAACTTCGAGTCTTCTTTTTCTATTGGTAGATAACCAAGTTCATCAATTATGAGAAGCTTATACTTTGTAAAATGTCGTAATCGATCCTCTAATCGATTTTCTAGTTTTGCCTTTTTAAGTTGGGCTATTAAATCATGACATTTTATAAAGTATGTCGATATTCTCTTTTTAGCTGCCGATATTCCAATAGATGTTGATAAATGTGTTTTTCCTACACCACTGCTTCCTATAAATACAATGTTCTCATTTTGATGAATAAATCGATGTGAAGTGAATTCTAATATCTCCTCTTTATTGATATTTTCTTGAAATGTAAAATCAAAATCCTTTAACTCCTTTTGATGAGGGAAAGCTCCTACCTTCACCATCGCTTTTATCATCGATGCTTCTTTATGATCAATCTCATAATTTGTTAATTTTATTAATCCTTCTGTAAATGAAAGATTGTTTTTATTGATAAAATCTATAGTCTCATCTAAATGCATTCCCATTTCCTTCATTTTTAAATATTCTAAGTTTTCTAGTAATTTTTCATGTTCTGTCATCTGTATATAACGCTCCTATCTTGCTTAAATTATCTTTTGCTATTTCTTCTATTTTATCATCACCAAATGCTAATGTTCGCTTCGCTATTTCTATATAGTGTGATTCTAAATAATTTAATTTTTTATAACTTAGACTATGCACAGCTACAAGTTTCATGTTAAAATACAGATGTATTTGGTTGTCATGAACTTGCAGTTGGAGTGACTTATCTATGTATTCTGGTGGTACAGAATATTGATTTGACTTATAGTTAATCATAGATGATGCATTGACTTTAACTCGTAAAGTCTTGATGGAATATTGATTTCTTATGAATCCATGTGGTAATGGCCGTAAGAAATCTTTTTCTTTATCCAAACCTAAGACAGGGATCTTTTGATAGCCCTCATGAAATCTTGTGTTTTCACGCTCATTTATATCCTTTAGTTTTTGATGCAATTCCTCATACGTCAAATCTCCACTATACGCCTTTAATTCATCTAATATCCGCATAGGTGATTCTACCTTGGCTTTTGTTTCTGGTCTTCCAGCGATACAAGGTTGAACTTTAAATCCATAATCATTTGCGAATTGTTGAAACTCATTATTTATCTTTCCTTTTGAGTAGGGAGTACGTGCTTCATCCATAACAGTTGCCATATTATCAGTCAACATAACTTGTGGAACACCTCCCATTTGCCCGAAACTTTGATCAAGAAGATGACAAAGTACATCTCTTGTTTTTGACAAAGATAAATGGTACACACGATAACGTGAATAACTTAGTAATAACACGAGAATATTAATAGTCATCACCTCGCCATTCTTTAATTGGAAAGTCATAGATTCTTTCCAATCCAACTGTGCTTGTTGACCAGGTGAAGTTTCAAAACGCATAGGTGCAGGTGCTTTAATGGAATGCTTTTTTACCTTGAAATAGGCATTGAATTCAGGGATAGAAGAAATATATCTTCTAAAGCTTGATTGAGCACCTGTCATACCGTAATTATCACATAGGTACTGCCAAAGAACACGTTTATAAGCGAACACCTTATTGGGCTGATTAAGTAATTCTTTAATAATAGTATAGAAGGAATCAAACTGACTTTTTCTAGAGCGGTTTGATTTTTTCTTAAAGCCTCCAATATATTTAGAAATAGTTCGTCTATCGACATTCATCTCTCGAGCGAGTTGGCTACGATTTACTTTAAGATTTGATGAGTCTTCAAATTGCTTTAGCTTATTTAAATCCATAAGTGTGTTTATTTTTAAGTTTGTTGTAAGTTCATAATTCAATAACATAATTTTTCTACCTCCATTGTTATTTGATTATGAAATTATACTATACAAACTGTACATTTTTAAATGATCATTTTTGTACATTACTATATTAGCATTTATATTTTTTCGATGATTTATAGAGGTTTGTTAATTTTAGACATTAAAATACTTGTAATATTTTGTTAAAAAGTGTATTATATCATTAGTAAAACACTAAAAACCATAAAAAAATGTTAGTACCGAATTGT
>CAZYYO010000199.1:0-2342 GCA_964650965.1 uncultured Lachnospiraceae bacterium
CGCTGATTTGACAAAGAGGATAAAAGATGGAGGCTGGCGAAACGAACATTATCAGGCAAAAAGATATGCCTTAACAGAGACATTACGAGCTCACAGCGTAGCTCGTGAAGAATCAATTCAGCAAAGCCCATCGTGTTCAAAGAAGGAGTGGAGACATACTGGCGCTCATAAAAATGAACCGAGACCAAATCATGTGGCAATGGATGGACAGATAGTCGATAAGGACAAACCATTTGAGGAAGAGATGGGAATACATATTATCCAGAATATCCGAGAGATTCGATACTGCCGGCTTCTGAATCTGTTAATTGTCATTGCGTTCATAGAGGTATTGCAGATGATGATATTCTTGGGATGTCATTAGATGAAAGAAAGAAACTCCAGAAGAAAATCATAGCTGACGATGATGGAGAGTGGAAGAAAACTCTCAATGCAAAAAACAAGGCGAAAGCGGGAATAGAAGTTCCGGAGGAGAGTGAGGAAAGCAAGAAATACGATAGCTCCATAACCTTGATTGACAGAAAGATGATTGCTTCTACCGAATATCGTTCAAAGTTCGACGGGCTTGGAGAGAATAAGCGTGTCACTCGTACTGTTTGCGCGAAGTCAAAGGAAATGCTTAGGCATCGTTCAGGAACAGAGTATGAGGATATAGCATACATTGATAGTAAAACAGGTAAGTCTCTTATCAACAAGAGCTACAGTGT
Organism: uncultured Lachnospiraceae bacterium; assembly: GCA_964650965.1. Classification (GTDB taxonomy): domain Bacteria; phylum Bacillota; class Clostridia; order Lachnospirales; family Lachnospiraceae; genus CAZYYO01. The sequence continues at coordinate 708 of CAZYYO010000199.1, forward strand.
AAAGCGAAAAGCCAAGCCAAACAGACCTATGAATAAAATGTTGAAAGCTGCAGATGATTATACTATCATTGGAATACACAATCACCCCAACAGTGGAGTTCCTAGCTTTTCGGATTTCCAAGTAGCACAGCAGAGAAAGTACAAGTATGGAATAGCTACATGCCACGATGGAACGATATATAAGTACACTATCGTAGGAGAACTCAACCCACCTATGGCAGAAACAGCGCTTGACTTTTTAAGTACCAGCGACTATTCTAAAGATATAAAACAAATGTTTTTAGACGCAGGCGTGGAATTGGAGGTGCTATAATGGCAGAAGTTGACAAAAAATACAACGATATATGTAAAAAGCTTGGCTTCATACCATCAGAGTATCAGCCAAAGAGTACAACATCAGAAGATGATTCCAAAGAGAATCCGTTTTCTGTTCTTGATGCAGACGAAAAGATGTATTTGTATAAAAAGGGTTATCTTACCAAGAAAACCGTGTCTGCATAATTAAATATTATTTAGGAAATCAGCATCCATAGGAAGCATTAAGCATCCGTTTGGGTGCTTTTTTTATTGCCTTTTTTCAGGAAGGAGGTGGAAATATGTATAGCAAGCAGAAACACCCTTATTTACTGCAACTGATTTACATTATCCGCTATTTAATGCATGGAAGGAGGTGATCCAAATATCTCGGCGCTGGTCCGTAAACCAGTAATCTTATAAGGAGGTAAAAGAAAGTGCCAAAAAAGATTGAGAAAGCAACGGCCATTAGCAATGCAAAAATCAGTTTTGTATCGCTCGTTGATAAAGCTGCCAACAAAAAGCAGTTTTTAATCACGAAAGCAGCTGATGGCTCTGCAAACTTTCAGTCATTCGGAAGAATTATTAAGGCTGATACGGAACAACATTTCGTAACTGGAATTGTTTATGAACCTTTGGTTGAAGATACACAGGGGAATTACATGACAGAAGATGAAATCACGAAAGCAGCTCACTGGTTTATGAAGAATGATGGAGACGTTGACAAGCAGCACAGTTTTGAAAAAGCTGAAGGCTGTGAAGTTGTAGAATCATATGTCGCAAAAAGTGATATGGAAATCGAGGGAGAACCAATTAAGAAGGGCTCTTGGATAATGACGATGGAAGTAACTGATGCTGATATGTGGGATTCTATCCAGAAAGGAGAAATCACAGGTTTCTCCATGGGTGGTGTCGGCACCTATTCAGATGTTGATGTAGATCTTGACAATGTCGAGAAGTCGGAAGAGCCTAAAGGTCTCTTCAAAAAACTTGCTAAAGCATTTGGCATGGATGTAGTGGAAAAGGGAGCTATGAAGAATAACTTCTTACGCAGGGTAAAAGAAGATAATTTCTATTCTGCATGGTACGCACTCAGAAGCACATTAGAGGGTAATTACTATAACACGGAAACTGGAACGTGGGAATGGGGTTACAACTCAGACGAAAGCACAATTGCTGATGCATTATCTGATTTCAACGACATTGTTACGCAGCTTCTCACATCAAACGGTAGCATTGTCAAAGCGTTGGAGAAGGCGGCTATGGATGCTGCGGATATTGGAACTATTAAGGATGTTGAAGTGCCTGAGAATCCGTATAGAGATAAGCAAATTGAGAATT
>CAZYYO010000200.1:0-1615 GCA_964650965.1 uncultured Lachnospiraceae bacterium
GAGAGATAGAAAGTTGTTTAGAAATTTCCGAAATTATTTCGTTGTCATCACAGGAGATTGCCTTTAAAACATACTCAAAATCCTCTCTAACAGTTTCCTTTACAAACAAATTATAGGGGTTTTGCGGTAAAACGGCGACTAAATTTGTATAAAGCGAACCGTTTTTATAGCTTGAAATTCTTTTGCCTTCTATTTTAACTGAACCCTTAAAGCACCTCAGTAAACCGCCTAAAACCTTAATTAACGTGGTTTTTCCTGAGCCGTTTGAACCAACAACAGAGAAAAACTCTCCTTTGTAGAGCGAAAAATCCATATCCGAAACAATGTCACTTAAATCTTTTTCATACCGAAATGAAATATCCTTACAGGACAAAATAACATCTGTACCAAATGAGTAGCTTTCCGAAACAGTTTCGTCTTTTCTAAACTCATTTTCAAGAAATGCCCTGCCGTCTCTTATGGTTAACGGAATTTTGCAGGCAATATCAGAGGATTTTACGGAAGAAAAAATCTGTGCAGAGCAAGGCAGAAAATGACTAATCCCCTCATTATTTCCCCAATATAAAGCTGTTTTCTCAGGCGAAAAATCTGACAAAATTTCGCCATTTTCCATCATTAGAACCGTATCAGAATACGAAAAAATATCCTCACTGTTATGCTCCGCAATAATAATTGTAGTGCCTAACTCCCTGTTACACCTCAACAAAGTTCGAACAAAATTCTCCGATGAAACCGGATCAAGTGTTGCAGTTGGTTCATCAAGAATTAAGATTTCGGGGCTCATCGCCATAATTGCACACAAGGAACAAAGCTGTTTCTGTCCGCCTGACAGCGTGGAAATCTGCCTGTTCAATAGACTTTCTATTCCGAAATAATTCACCGTTTCGCCCACACGTCGATTGATTTCGTCGGCGTCAATTCCCATATTTTCAAGTCCGAAACACATTTCCGAAAAGACATTATCTGTCACAGCTTGCTCATCAGGATTTTGCATTACATAGCCAATTTTGCAAGCAGATTTTTCAGCCGACAGCTCCGAAATTTTCGAATTAAACACATTAATTTCGCCCGTTCTGTTTCCACAAGGAGAAATTTCCTTCTTAATTAGTCGAAGCAAGGTTGTCTTACCACAACCCGATTTTCCCATAACAAGACATATTTCGCCACTGTTGATTTTGAAAGAAACATCCTTTAAAGTTGGATTTTCAGTACCATTATATGTAAAGGTCAAATTTTCGACAGATAAAATTTCCATTTTAAAACCTCCTTAAGCTGTAGAACAAATGGTAAAATCAGTATAAAAACGATAAACCCGTTTTGAAAATATTTCGTTGATGGTTTCGAGATAATTGGATAGAATTGTGTAGAAATTCCAGTTGCAAGAAAAAAGTATAGAAGAAGAAATCCCAAGACAACGAAAATCAAAGCCACAAAATCCTTTACTCTGAACTTGATTTTTCGGGAACAACTACGCCTTGAAAATCCGTAACCACGGGCTTTCATTGACAGAGAAGAAGATATTGAGCTTTCAACCGACCAACCAAAAAGCGTATTAAAAAGTGCGGAGCCAAACCTTATTTTATCTGTTCTGCTGTCCGCAGTGTAAATTCCATTA
>CAZYYO010000200.1:1633-2340 GCA_964650965.1 uncultured Lachnospiraceae bacterium
TTCCGAAAACTTTCGTTTGATTTTCGGTAAAAATCCCATAGACATTGCTACAATCAAGGATGTTTGAGGTGCAAATCTTCCAAGCAATGCCATAACATCATCCTGTGAAACTGCCCTTCCCAAAAGTCTGAGCCATAAGATACAGTTTGCCATTGACGTGCCTAAATATGCACCATAGCAGACTGATTCCATGGTTATCGGAATGTCATTCATAAAAAACAAAATTGTCTGTCCACGATGTGAAAAAAGCGGATTAAGAAGTGCCGTCACTGCAATAATTGAAAGATAAAAAGCGAAACTTCTTAAGACATTCAGAAACTTTTCGGATAAAACAAGTGCTAAAAAGCCACATATAAATGCAACCGAAGTGACAAAAATAGATTGAGAAAACATAATAAAAACAAGAATTCCAATAAAATAGACAAGCAAAACAACAGGGTTGAAAGTTTTTTTCATATCAACTTCCCCCCTTCTGTATAATCGCATACAAAGCTGAATTCTACGGCATCTCCGTCGCATAAAGTGTACTCATCACAGCTTTTATCCGCTGAAATTCCGTTAACAGAATACTGCCAGCCTGACGCTTTCCCACAGGAAAATTCGCCTATACCGTCAATACTGCTTATATATGCGGGGCTGATTTTTGAATGAGGATTTCCGCTAAAATCAAACGAAATATTTTCGAAAGAAAGACAGCGTGATAATAC
>CAZYYO010000201.1:0-2316 GCA_964650965.1 uncultured Lachnospiraceae bacterium
TTTCCACATATGCGAGACGTTCCTTTTGAGATTGAAGGCTTTGTACCTCGTGAATAAAGCGAGACAGTGCTTCGATAGTAATAGCTCGGTATTCTTGTACGGAGGAAACCTGCGACAGCTTCTGTAGAAATAAGTCGCTTAATTCATAGACCAGGTACTGTGCCACTCCGGCAGACATTGCAGCCCGGGAAAACATGGATACACATATTACAGCATTGTATTCTTCCTGCTTCTTCTGAGAATCGGAGATGTGTCCTGAGCAGGCATCTGCAGTACTATAAGTCTCCTTAAGTATGGTTATGATTTTTGCATCGCCTTTCATAATACTGTTTAAGGCGGCTTGCTCCTGTTCCAGGGAGAAGTGGTGGATATTATTCTCAATATTAGACAGGTGATAATTGATATAATCTAAATCAGAAACATAGGTTTTATTGTTATGACAATTCTTATTCTTATTCATAACAAAACAATACCATAATATTTTGATAAATACAATAATAATATGATACGTTTGCCTGTATTCGCTTGTTAAAATGGCAACATAAGTTATGCAACTATAAGGAGGAAAAAAATGGGCAATGTAAAAACAAACAAAGCTGGAATGTTTCATGCCAGCGAACGAGATGGGGTTCAATATCGGAAAGCAAGTATGCTTCAAATGATACTGGGGGTGGCTAATAATGGTGGCGGTATCTGCTTCTATCTTCTGCTGATGTATGCAAGCTATATTGGTACACAAGGATATGGTATTGTTACAAGTTTGGTGGGTGGAATCTTAATGGCAATGCGTATCTTTGATGGTTTCACAGATGCAATCATTGCGACTGCTTTTGAGAAAATGCCTGGCAGACTTCCAAAGCTTAGAATCTTTCTTATTACAGGATGGTTATTGGCAAGTTTTGGTGTTGTAATGCTGTTTAACTGGGCAGCTGGCAAGTTCACAGGTGTTACAGGAGTTGTAGTATTTATCGTTGTATATATCATTTATATCATGGGTTATACTATTAATGGTATGGCTGGTTCTACAGTAGGAACTATGATTACAAATGACCCGACACAACGACCAATGGTAGGGTTTATCAGCATGATGTATTCCTATCTGACACCATTGGTATTAGGTAATGTTATTACCTTCTTGGTATTGCCAAAGTTTGATAACCAGTACAATATGCCAATGCTGGCAACATCCTGTTGGATTTATGTTGCAGTGTCAGGACTTTTTATGTTCTTAGGATGCATTGGAGTAAGAAAGGTAGATGTGCCGGAAATGTATGAGACTTTAGCTAGCAAAGATGCATCTGGCAAGACACCGGAAATTGGTTTCAAAGAAATTGTTGCTGTATTAAAGGATAACAAGGAAACACAACGTTATATGCTTACCTGTATTTCAGATAAATTTGCACAGCAGATTGGTTCTCAAGCAGTAGTGGGTACATTAATATCAGGTGTATTAATTGGAAGTTACGTGGCAGTACAGATGGTAGGAAATGTTACGATGTTTGTTGGTCTGGCATGTGCCTTTGCTGGAGGAGTCTTTGTTGCTAAGACAGGTGCACGTAAATCTACAATTGTATGGTCCTGGGCATCTATTGCATTAGGAGTTCTTATGGTTATTTTCTGTGTTGTTCTTGGACCAAACGGAATGAAAGAAATTGCTAAGCCGGGAATTCCATTGGCTATCTATTTTATTCTAACCGTAGGAATTACTGCAACGAAGATGGTTCTTACTACAACAGGCGGTGCTATGCGAGCAGACGTTGTTGATTATGAGCTGGAGCGTTCCGGCAACTATATGCCAGCTATTATTGGTGGTGTATATAACTTTATTGATAAGCTTATTACATCTGTATCATCTCTGATTGCAGGAATCTGTATCACAATGATTGGATATGTAAATACCGTTCCTCAGATGGGCGATAAGCCAACCTGGCCAATTCTTCTTATGGGTGTAGGATTATGCTATGGATTGCCTATTATTGGATGGTTAATCAATATTATTTCAATGAGAAAATATCATCTTACGAAAGAAAGAATGGTTGAAGTAGCTAAAAATGTTGCAGCGAAAAAAGAAGCTGAAAACTAATAAATTTACCAATTACACTCCATATTGAATAGATGTACCCCCTGCCAAATTAAAATGGCGGGGGGTACACTTTTTTGATAAAAATGATTCTAAAGTGGTATATATTCGATAGAATTACTTGCTAGAATAGGTGTAAATCAGTGGCAGACCCAGTTTGCCAGAAAGGAGAATTTATATGAAAAAGAAGAAATCGGATAATCCGGAGATTGTTGGGGCAAGACAGTTTATAGGGG
>CAZYYO010000202.1:0-2301 GCA_964650965.1 uncultured Lachnospiraceae bacterium
CTTTTTGCTGTCCCACACTTTATCTGCTGAATTCTTTTGGTGATTGTTATCCCATTTCTTTCCTGATAGGTATGTGACAGGTAGGAATAATTCATATTTAAGTATTCAGCAATCATCTTCACCGTAATTGGATTACACACATGGCTTCGAATATAGTTATCTACTCGTTTCGATAAATAATCGGCCTCTCCCTCCGTGTTTTCTGTCCGCTTACGATCTCTTACTGCAGTAGCAAATTCTATAAAACACTTATGGAGATTTTGATAGATATCTTCACCATTTTTAAGTTTGCTCATTGTAGCACGGTATCTATTCATAATGTAAAATGCTTCTCCCAGCTCTACTCCACCAACAATTGCCGCACGGCTTGCCAAAACAATCGTGCTTTGTAATACAACATTTATTTCCGTATAATCATGGGCAAATTCTCCATTATGGAGCATCCCATGGGTTTTGATACCATCTTGTATATCCAACCAGCTTTGGAGCTCCTCAACCTGCCCTGCCTGAATCAGATCCAGTGTGATTTTCTCTTTCTGATACCCTTTTATCTGATGAATTTTCACCTCCTCGGATATATCTGGAGGTGATACATTGTTAAGTTTCCAATCCATATTTTCCATCTTTATCCCCCGTTGAAGGCACATTACTTAATATTTTTACTATCAATAATCCAAAATATTTAAATTACATGCATAATATCTGCAATCAAATAGTTGTTATAAGTACTACTATTGATATAACAAATAAATTCTATCTTTGCAATAAGAATCATTTTCGGAGGTTATTGAATATGGAAAATAAAAAAGAACTGACCATGGTACAAAAAAGAATGAGCATGATGAGAAAAATGTTTGGACTACCTAATTTTATTATTATTCATGCGGATCAATTACGGGCTGACTGTATCAACTCCTATGACCGAAGACCGGAATTATATACCCCCAACCTGGACAGTATGGGAGCTCGTTTCAGCTCGTGCTACAGCTCATGTCCTGTTTGCATTCCTGCCAGGTTATCTCTATTAACAGGCCAGTCTCCTCAGAAGCATGGTTTATTTGTTAATTATGGCATTCCTGACCTTCCTTTAGAGACCACATTTCCTGAAGAAATGAAAAAGGGTGGTTACCATACTGCCTTATTTGGTCGTACCATGCATACATATCCATTTTCCAATCCCTATGAATTTGATGAATACGTTCCCGGGGACCCTTCTTCAAATGACCCCAGTCATGACGCCTTTCTCCAATTTATTGAGAAAGAAGCCCCTGTGGGTTCTGGTGGTTATAATGGAAATGGAACCTGCAATAACTCAAGATTCGCTGCTCCATTTCATCTGGAATCTCGTTTTCACCAGACCATGTGGGCCACCAATCAGGCAGTTGATTATATCGACAGACACAAGAAATCCAAAGAACCCTTCTGTATGTTTCTTGGATTTTATGCACCTCACTCTCCCCATAATCCGCCAGCTGACTGGTTTGGATATTATATGAACCAGACCCTTACCGATCGAACAGCAATTGCTGATTACGATATTCCGCCTATCAGCAACGGACATCCTATCTCACCCTATATTAACCTTTCGCCAATCGAGCGTCAGCGGCTTTTAGCTGGGTATTATGGAAATGTATCCTTTATTGATGCTCAGGTTGGACGGATTATTAACCAGGCTGTAACCATGCCTAATACCTATATCATATTTACCTCTGACCACGGGGAAATGTTAGGGGATCATTATCATGTACATAAGGAAATGCCTTATCAGGGAAGTGTACATACGCCATTTCTGATATACGGTCCCGGCATCATGGGAAATCAGGTGATTGATACACCTTTCTCCTGGCATGACATTATGCCCACTGTATTAGAATTAGCTAACCTACCAGTTCCTAAAAGCTGTGATGGAATTAGCCTGGCAAAACAGCTGCTGCATTCTACAGAGCCTGCTGCCACCAGAGAATATCTTCACGGTGAATGCCGCATCAGCAAGGTTCGTTTTACGGGATACGAAGGTCAGATTACAGAACACAACCTGGCATATGAAGATGGCTGTCACTATCTCACCGATGGTAAGATGAAATATATCTGGTTTAATGAATCCGGCAGAGAACAACTCTTCGATTTACAGGCTGATCCTGACGAATTGCAGAATCTTGCAGAAGACGCTGACCATAAGGATGTTTTGCTGCTATGGCGTGCCCGCATGGTGGCGGAGGTTCATAATGAAAATCCTGCTCTTAGCGACGGCACACAACTGCTTCCCTCCAAAGAAGCACCTGTTCATTCTCAAATGGAGAC
>CAZYYO010000203.1:0-2284 GCA_964650965.1 uncultured Lachnospiraceae bacterium
CTTATTTATTAGATCTTCCACTGCATAACATCTGTATTTGATTGATATTCCTTCCAAGTTTCATGCTCATCACCTGCTATCTTTCCACTATGTGCAAACGAACTAATTTCATCAACAATGCGATTGGAAAGTCTTTCATCTTCTTCTGTCATAGGTCTCCAGCAATGATGTATTGTTCCAAAAACATACCATAGTTCCGATGCATGAAATGCTCCGGAATCGTCTCCGGGGAGTTCTCTGGAAAATTCATAGACATAGATTGGACTTTTTTTATTATCCTTCATCTTTTCAGCAAACTTTAAAGTTCCCTCTTTCCAGCTAACCATCTGGTATTCTCCCTGGTCATCCAACACATAATCTGACATCTCATCTGCTACAAATCCAACAAGACACGGGATATCAATAAAATCACCTTTTTTAAGAGACTGTACGGATGTTTCTTTCAGAACATACCCATCTACGCATGGAACAATATGCTGAAAGACATAGCTTCGTATTGGATACTCCATCGTATTAAATAATTCTGTCTTCTGAAATAAATCCATTGCAGACAGTCTGCGCATTTCCTCTATAGAAGCAGCATCAATAGATTTGCATATTTCCTCACCAATTTTCTCAGCATCTGACAGTGAAAGTTCATGCCCTTCCCCAGAAATTCCATCTCCACTAGATAAAATTGCCTTGTGAAATAAGCCCTGTGCCAATGGAGAACACATAAGATCATAGATACAGCAGGCGCCGGCGGAAGAGCCAAACACTGTAACATTGTCTGGATTTCCTCCAAAAGCTGAAATATTTTTTTGAACCCATTTCAATGCTTGTATTTGGTCTAGTAGTCCATAATTACCGGATACATGATTTTCTGACTCGCGGCTTAGCTCTGGATGAGCCATAAAGCCGAAGATTCCCATTCGATACTCTATGGTTACTAATATCACTCCTCTTTTGCAATATGCACTGCCATCCATGGTCTTCTCATGACTCCATCCATTCTTATAAGCACCCCCATGAAGATATATCATTACTGGTAGTTTCTCGTCCTTTTCTTTTGCTGCTGTCCATACGTTTAGATATAAACTATCTTCTGACATATCCGGAATCTCTTCATCATAAAATTCTTTCTGATACATTCCCTCTGGAATGCTCTGTGGAAAGATGGTTTTAAATCTAGTACAATCCAGTTCTCCTTCCCATTCTTTTACAGGCAGTGGTGCCCTCCATCTTAGTTCCTTCACTGGAGGTGCCGCATATGGAATTCCCTTAAACACTTGATACGTTTCATCAGCAGAACTGCACCCGCAAATTTGTCCTGTATCGATGGTTACCCTTGTCTTCATACGCTATCTCCTAACAAATATTCTGTAAGTTCATTCTCTATCCGTTTTACAGCCTGGTTTGCCAAATCATTCTGAGATTGAAAATAATATGGAAATATTTCCTCTGGCAATTCTACCGGGAAGTTCATTCTTGCATAGTCTTCATTTAGACCTACATCAATAAATCCATGGCCCGCACCATCATAATCCTCTGTAACTACTGAAACCCCTGCATCTTGTAGCTTTTGAGCGTATTCATGTCCTTCTTGCTGAAGAAAATCTGCATCTCCTGTAAGAATTAGTGTAGCAGGCATTCCCTTTAGTTCTTCTGTAGATGCAAATGATGGTGAAACATATTTCATCTTTCGATTCACATTCTTTGCATATAAATCATTAAACCCATAAAACAAAGATGTAAATTCTGCTGCCGGTCCTTCCATGGATCCCGGTTTCTTAGCCGGATCAGTATCTAAATCAAGGTATGGATATAGCAATAGCTGACACTTCATCTCACACCTGCCTCTTTCTGCCGCCATCATACAAACAACCGTTGCAATATTTGCACCTGAGCTCATGCCTATGATTCCCAGCTTCTGAACATTAATGCCGTATGCTTCTGCATGTTCTACTAGATATTCATTCAGATGATAGCAATCTGAGCTTTGGCCAGGATATGGATTATCTGGTGCCAGCTGGTACTGCAATGATACCACCTGGATTCCCAAATCTGCGCTTAGCATTTCGCAAATAACGTGATCCATCTCAGCTTCTCCAGTCACGAACCCACCACCATGAATGTGAAATAAAGTAGGAAGTGTATCCCCCTGTTTCGGCATTCCATATATAATACATGCCATAGTCTTATTATGAGAGAAGGGAATATCCAGTTTCTTTCCCAGAATTTTAGCATTACTTCTTCTTTTCTTCTCAACTAGCTTCTGTTCATTTATATATTCATATATATCCAT
>CAZYYO010000204.1:0-2254 GCA_964650965.1 uncultured Lachnospiraceae bacterium
AAGAGAATGCCAGTGATGGATTATTCTTCCAGATTGATACACCAGCAGTATATGGTGGCAAGGTTGGTATGTGGTATGGTCTTCAGGCTACCATGGGTTCAGGCTTAGATACAGGAAATGATGCGTTAACCGCTGGTTCCTGCGTATATGGTGCAGCACAGCCTATTAATGATAAGTATGGAGATGCATCTACCCAGAATGTAACACCACGTAACTATTATGCGACATCTCTCGCTGGTACCGGTATTATTATTACCAATAAAGCAGAGGATAAGGATATTCCGGCATTATTAACAGCATTGGATTATCTCTATGGACAGGAAGGCGGAATGCTTCGTAGATATGGTCTTTCTGATGAGCAGCAGAAGGAAGTAAATGACGATTTCTATAATGAGCATGGAATTACCGAAGGCGCTTATACCGTAGAAACAGCAGATGATGGAACTGTATCCTACAAGATTAATCAGAAGATTAAGGATGAAGATGGATTATCAGAAGCATTAGGATTAATTCGTCTGACAGGTATTTCACCATTTGCAAATGTTGATCAGGGTCTGAAGCCAGTAAATGAACATGGTGTAGAGCAGATGTCCAAGTATCCGGTAGAAGGCAACTTAATGACGGAGCCTGTTACTACACAGCTGACACCAGACCAGTCTACAGAGTGGGGAACCATCAGTTCTGCTTTAAACACCTACTTAAGCCAGGAAGTACCTAAGTTTATCAAAGGTGACATTGACATTACTGATGATGCTCAGTGGAATGCATACGTGAAAGAAGTAACAGATATGAAAGCAGACACCTATGCTGAATATATTAACGGTATCTTAGGAAAATAGTACAGCAATATGATGCGAATATTGTTCATAATCATATGAATAGGAGCAGCAGTATTATCTCTTTGGATAGTGCTGCTGTTTTCCTAAATTTAAGAAGCAGCATAGTGGGTTTGGAAGGAGAAAAGAATTATGGCAAAAGAAAAGAAGGAAAAAGCTGCGGTATATCATCCGCCGAAAATGACCTTCAAGAAGGATTTGATGAAGAATTGGCCGATTTATGTAATGTTTCTGCCGTTATTCATCTACTATATTATATTTAATTATGTTCCCATGGTAGGGATTTTAATGGCGTTTGAGAAATATTCCGTGGTGAAGGGATTGTTCGGAAGTGACTGGGTAGGAATGAAGAACTTTGTAGATTTATTTACTGGTTCGGCATTTTCCATCGCCCTTCGTAATACAGTAAGTATGGCAGTGATGAATCTTGTATTTGGATTCTTCCCACCAATTATTCTGGCAATTGTGTTCTCAGAATGTAGATTTAAACCATTTCGAAGATTGTCTCAGATTACATCTTATATGCCCAACTTTATTTCAGCAGTCGTTGTATGTGCACTGGCAACGGAGTTTTTAAAGGATACAGGTGCAATCTCAGTGGCATTAACCAAGCTGGGGCTTCCCTCTCAGAACTGGCTGGCAACCACCCAGATTCCCATCTTCTGGTTGATTTATGCCTTGATTGGTGTGTGGGTTGGAGCAGGCTATGGTTCTATTATTTATACTACATCTATTGCAAATGTAAATCATGACCTGCAGGAAGCAGCAGCATTGGACGGAGCAAACCGGTGGGACAGAATCCGCCATATTGTGCTTCCAACGATTCTTCCGCTGGCAATGATGATGTTAACATTGTCTGTAGGAACTATTTTCATGGCAGGCTGGGACAAGGTTCTTCTATTATATATGCCTAAGACATACAGTGTGGCAGATGTATTATATACCTACACTTACCGCATGGCATTTGGTGATACTGTTAACTTTGGATTATCCACAGCCTCTGGTTTATTCCAGTCTGTCATTGGAACCATTCTGCTGCTTGTATCCAATGCATTGAATAAGAAGGCGACATCCTATGCATTATTCTAACTTAGGGAGGACAAAATGAAAACAAAGGAACAAAGACTAATCGCCCGGGAAGAAAAAAAACGGGAGAAGGAAATAGAGAAAATCGAAGAGTCCGGCAAGACTGGAATGGTAGAAAATCCAGGCATTGGGGGAAGAATTGCAGATATCTTAATCTGGGTATTCTTAATTCTGGTCATTATGGTGTCAGTGATTCCCTTATGGCATGTTGTTATGTCATCCTTGTCAGATGGAAGAGAACTGCTGGGACATGCAGGTGTTGCCTGGCTTCCAGTAGGTAAGCTTAATTTTGGTGGCTACTCTATTCTATTTAAGGACAGCGGACTATTAAG
>CAZYYO010000205.1:0-2246 GCA_964650965.1 uncultured Lachnospiraceae bacterium
GAATTGGTATGGATGTGGTGCGACTGGATCAGAGAACCAAAGGAAAAACCGTGGTGAAAGGTGCAGTTGCAAGAAAACTGATTGCAGATACCATAGGTGAGGAACAGCGTGTTCTATATGTTGCCATGACCAGAGCCAGAGAAAAACTGATTATGACTGGCGTGGACAAGGATATTGAGAAAGCAATGGAAAAATGGACGGCAAAAGCGGATGAGCTACAGCTGACCAATGCATTTACATATTTAGATAATGAGAACTTTAAGACTTATTTTGATATGGTGATGCCAGTTGCATTGTTATCTAAGGATAAGAATCTTGGTGACTTCCAGATTCATGTGATAGAACATGCAGAGGAAAAAGAGCAGCCTGACCACGAAAGTGAAGTTTGCTTGAAAGAAGATGATGTGGAACATCAGAAGAATTCTCAGGAGAAAGAACGAAGCCAGCACAGTTACCCGCCATATGGATATGCAACAGAGACTAGTAAGAAGCTAAAGATTACAGTCTCAGAATTAAAACAGATGCAGCATGATACAGACATAGACCACAAGGCAATGCTGGAGTCTAAGCTGGCAGAAGCCTTCAAAGAATTGGAGTTAGAGAATCACAACCCTGTGGAAGAGTCTGCGCCAGCTGTGGTTCCGGTATTCATAGCGGGAAAGCAGGAGAAGCTGGCTGGAAACGAGCGTGGAACAGCATACCATCGTGTCATGGAGTGCCTGGATTATCATATGACGGACTCAAGAGATTCGATTCAGCGATGCATCGAGATGATGGCAGCAGATGAGCGAATGACTAGAATGCAAGCTGACAGTGTAGATGCGGGAGACATTAAGAGGTTTTGTGATTCCGCCATTGGAAGACGAGTTTGTGCAGCAGCAGAAGCGGGATTCGTCAGAAGAGAGCAGCCATTTGTGTTTAGACCAATGGGAAAACCAGGGGAGGAACCTGTGGATCAGCTGGTTCAGGGGGTTATTGATCTTTATTTTGAGGAAGATGGAGAACTTGTGATTGTGGATTATAAGACAGACCGTATTGCAAACGGGAATATGGGTGAAGATATCCTGAAAGAGCGTTATACCATCCAGCTGGATTATTATGCGCAGGCATTGGAACAGCTGACGGGAAAAAAGGTGAAGGAACGGATCATCTATTCCTTCCAGCTGGGGAAAGATATTGCAGTATAAATCTGTATATTCCACGGAAAGATTAGATTAGCCATAGCATGTAAAAGGATTGCAAAACTTATGTAAAAGTTTTGCAATCCTTTTTTTGTTCAATTAAGAGAAAAAACAAACGCAGAAACAATATAAAAAGAACATAATTTGTTCAAATTCACTAAAAATGACATAAAAAAATAATAGTTATTGACGCAAATGAAACAAAGGGATATTATGAAATAAGACTTATAGAAAATACTTACATAAAAGAAATGAATAATTCTTAAACTGATATTATTATTTGTGTGATAATTTTATGTAAGTCGAACACTTTTTGGCAAAGGGATGTCAGAAGATGCTGTTATGGCAGAAAGGGAGTAAAGTATGAGAAAATTAAGAAGGACGATGGCAGTGGGCATGGCTGCTGTCTTAACCCTAGGAAGTATGGGATTTTCTGGGGGGGGGTAACAGCTAAAGGAGCTGGATTACCCACGACAGATGGACATAATAAGTATGTAAATGCTGAAGTATTTCATGTCATTGGAAGCGATGACTTCGGTTCAACACCTTTGGAGAGCCCACTATATGACAACACAAAAGGAAGCCAGGATATTACCAATCTTTTGGTTCCTACACTTTCCTATGATGAATCCAGTATCGGATTGGTATGGGATAAGCCAGAGAAATATGACAATATTGCTGATTACAATGTTTATATTAATGGAGTAAAGGCAGAAACCGCAAGAGAGAATTTCAAGAAGAACGCAGAGTGGACTGCCAAGTACATGAAAGCCTTCTATGATTATTATGTAACTCAGGGCAAGAGCGATATTGATATGGTTAACGTAGATATCCATTCTTTCCGTGCAACAGGCTTGACGGCGGATACAGAATATACATTTAAGGTAGTTGCAGTTGATAAGAATGGCAAGGAATTAGGAACTGCCAAGGAAATCACCCAGAAGACAACTGCGAAGACAGAGGTTCTTAATGTCACAGATTTTGGTGCAAAGACCATTGCACAGTGGAATGCAGAACATCCAGAAAAATCAACGGGTAGTGATGCACAGGGCTTTGTGAATTATG
>CAZYYO010000206.1:0-2221 GCA_964650965.1 uncultured Lachnospiraceae bacterium
CAGAGCAGAGCAGAGCAGAGCAGAGCAGAGCAGAGCAGAGCAGAGCAGAGCAGATAATATTGACATTTTGAAAGCATTATGCGCTTTCTTAATTGTCTGTATTCATGTTCCGTTTCCAGGAAAAGTCGGTGCATATTTTACGACACTGACCAGAGTAGCAGTTCCTGTTTTCTTTATGATTACAGGATACTTTTATTCAGATACCGTTGCACGACATAAGGAAAAGCGACAAATCCAGAAGATACTCTACTTGGTTGTGGAAGCAAATGTGCTTTTCTTCATCTGGAATATTGCACTTAATGTTCTCAGAAGAGATAGCATAATAACCTATGTTCAGGAAATTTTTACTGGAAAGAGCATTCTGAAGTTTTTAGTTTTGAACGAATCTCCGTTGGCTGGACACCTTTGGTATTTAGGGGCAATTCTTTATGTGCTAGTGATTGTTTTACTGGTGGACAAGCTGGACCGCAGAAAGTTGCTCTACTATCTGACTCCGGTACTGCTTATTGCAGACCTAGCGTTTGGAAAGTATTCGCTACTCATTTTCTATCGTGAGTTTCCATACATACTGGTTAGAAATTTCCTTTGTGTAGGAATACCATATTTCTGCATTGGAAATCTTATCAGAGAAAAACGGTACTCTGAAAAATGGAATAAAAAAGTACTACAAATATTGATTGTTGCTTTTGCGATAACTACCCTTGCAGAGAGATTTGCTTTGGTGAATGCTGGCTTGAATGCAACAAGAGATCATTATATCAGCACGACGTTCTTGGCAATCTGCCTCTTTGTCTATACTCTCAAGAGTAATTGGCATAATAAGGGTTTGGCTATGATTGGAAGAAAGTATTCCACATGGCTATACATTATTCATCCGATTTTTATTACGGTCTTTTCAATAGTAGTTGGTAAACTCGGATTGAAATCAATTTACAGATATGTTGCGCCAATTGTGGTTTATTGTGCAACGCTTGTATTCCTTATCATTCTACAGAAAGTCAAGATTGCTATGAAAAGCAAATAATACACAGGAGGAACAGCTTATGGTGGATTTGATAGATACAATAGTATATGCAGGAAGGTTAAAAGACAAATCTGCCTTGATGAGTAGTTCTTCTGGCGGTGCATTTACTGCACTTTCTGACTTTTTCTTGAAAAATGACAATGCAGTGGTGGCAGCAATCTATAACTATGAGAATCATATGACTGAATTTCAGATGATTCTGGATGAAAAGCAACGTGAAAGAGCAAAGGGTTCAAAATATATGCAGAGCAAGCCCGGTGATATTTATCGGGAAGCCTATCGCTGGCTGATGGAGAATCCGGAGAAGGAATTGCTTTTTGTTGGCATGGGGTGTCAGACTGATGGATTTCGGAAGTTCAGCGAAATAAAAGGAATCCGTGACCGAGTGTACATAGTAGACATTATCTGTCATGGTTCCCCAAGCCCAAAGTTGTGGAGAGAATATGCAGAATCAATCCAGAAGAAGGAAGGAAAGATAACATACCTCACATTCAAAGATAAGCGCAACGGTTGGAAATCCCCAACGGCTTATGTGAAAGTCAATGGAGCAGAGAGACCGATTAAAGATTATGTTAAGGTGTTTTATAATCGTTGTGCGTTGCGGCCGTCCTGTTATGAGTGTCCTTATGCTACCACAGAAAGAAAAACAGATATGACCATTGGCGACTTCTGGCATATCGAAGAGACTATTCCAGATTTCTATGAACCTAATGGTAATTCTCTGTTCCTGCTTCACACAAATCGAGGCGAAGAACTATTTGAAAGGATTCAGGGAGGCTTAGATTGTAGATTGAGCAATACAACACAATGCTGGCAGGCGAACCTCGAAGCACCGACAAAGAAGTCCGAGCAAAGAGAAGAGTTCTGGAACGATTATCAAAGGAAAGGAATTGATTTCGTTATGAAGAAATATGGAACAGTTCCAATGAAAACAAAAATAAAGAATAAACTCTCAGAATTATTGGGGGGGGTACACAGAAAGTAGTACCTGTTATGCTGATTACTCCGAAAGGAGGGCAGCATAATGAACTGGAAGCAGCCTAAAGTATTTGCAGTGAAACATAAAGATGAATCAACAAGAGCGGCTTCCAGATCGGGTGGTATTTTTACAGCCCTGTCTGATCAAGTATTGTCCAACGGCGGTGTAGTCTATGGATGTATCCTGACGGATGATTTCAATGCCGTACATATTCGCGC
>CAZYYO010000207.1:0-207 GCA_964650965.1 uncultured Lachnospiraceae bacterium
TTCACACACCCGGGGATAGTCAAGCCCAGGCCGGGCCACACAGAGGACCTCTGCCCCACACTCCAGGGCTGCATCCACCTTTTGGGCCACCCCCCCGAGGCTTCCGCTGTCCTTGGTGGTCAGATACCGGATATCAAACTGGCGCAGCATGGCCACATTCATTTCCAGGGTGAAGGGCCCTTGCATAGCGATGATTTGAGCGGCGAT
>CAZYYO010000207.1:217-2186 GCA_964650965.1 uncultured Lachnospiraceae bacterium
TGTATCCCAATTCTTCACACTTGGCCAAAACCCCACTGGTGGGCAGCACCCGAAGGCGTAGGCGCTCCTTAGGAAGGGGGGCGTAATGTGTAAGCTCCCGGCTTCCGGTGGTAGTCAGTATATTCCCGGGATGGTCCTTTAGATACGCCACCATCTCGTCGTAATCTTTAAAAAAGCGAACATCCTCCCGGCGTTTGCACAGTCCCGGGCGCTCCAGGCGAAGGTAATCCACCCCCTGGTCCCCACAGGCCGCCATGGCCGTCTGGGAAACCGCCTTGGCGTAGGGATGGGTGGCATCCACGCACAGCCTGACGGCATGCTTTTCTAAGAGTGTGGCCATCTCCTGCCCATCCATGGCACCCACCTGGTTGGTAAGCCGGGGCCAGTCCCCGGGGTTCGGGGCATTCATGCCACTGACCGAAGAGTAAATGACCGCCTTCCCCCTGGCCAGCAGAGCATCCGTTACCGCCCGGCCATCAGCGGTTCCGCCGAGGACTAGGATGGGGCTGATCAAAGCTGATACCCCCGGGGTGTAATCATATGGAGGTTATCCTTCGTCACCATGGTCTTGGAATTCCCGATGATGACCATGGAGAACATATCGATTTCTGCGTCGCACATCTTCTCCAGGGTGGTGATGGTGGCCTGTTCATCGGTGCGCTTGGCATTGCGGACGATACCCACCGGAGTGCTGCCCGCCTTGTATTTTAGAAGGATTTCCTGGGCTTCCACGATGTTGTTGGGACGGCCCTTGCTCTTAGGATTGTACAGGGCGACGATGAAGTCCCCTTCTCCTGCACAGTGGATCCGCTTTTTAATGACCTCCCAGTCCGTCATTAAGTCGCTCAGGCTGATGACACAGTAATCGTGCATCAGCGGTGCCCCCAGGGTGGAGGCCGCGGCATTGGCGGCGGAAATCCCCGGGACCACGATGACTTCCACATCGCTGCCCTGTTTTTCCACCATTTCCATCATGATGCCTGCCATGCCGTAGACACCCGCATCCCCGGAGCTCACCAGGGTGACGGTGTTGCCGGCTTCCGCCAGATCCAGACATTCCTGGCAGCGATCCACTTCCTTGCGCATCCCTGAGGAGCGGACATCCTTACCCGCCACCAAATCCGCGATAATATCGATGTAGGTCTTGTACCCGACGATGATATCCGCCACTTCCAGGGAGGTCTTGGCCGCCTCGGTCATATGTTCATACAGTCCCGGTCCTAAGCCCGTTACATAGATTTTTTTGCTCATCTTATCTCACTTTCACTTTTTCTTTTTCCAAAGGGAGAGGGTGATCCCCCCACATTTCACCACAGGTGCCACACAGTGGCCAAAGCCCGAAGCCACATAGCCGCAGGGCTCGGATACGCTTCGAAGGCCCGTGGTTTTTTCCACAAAATCCGAACCCTCAAAACGGCTTTGGACCATCTTGACGAAATCATCGGAAATGATTTTGACATCTGCGCCCAATCGCTCAGATGTCTCCCGGATTCCCGGCTCATCGGCCTTTAATGGGATGGTAGCCAGGGTCTTGACCGCCCCCTGGTGATAGCCCACCGCATTCAAAAGCTTCGTCAGCTCCTGTACTATACGCTCTCCCGGCGTATCCCGCCGACAGCCAATGCCCACAGTGATGCTCTTGGGAACCAACTGGACGCTGTGTCCTGGCAGCAACTTCTCCGGGGATTGGGCATCGTCAATGACGATGCGCCACTGGGCCTCCGGGTGTCCCTCAGCTCCAGGGAGAAGGATATTGGCCGGGAGGACGATTCCCGTGAAGTCCACCCCCGTCCGATCCTCAATGGCGACTATTTCATCATCCAGGATGGCGGCGGTGACGTCCTTGGCATCGGTGAAGTCCGCGATGGTACAGCCCAGCTTTTCGGCCAGAACATCCACCGCCAGGCTTCCCTTGACATCCGTTCCCGTGGTAATCACCGGGGAAGCATCCAGCCGGCCAGCCAGCATT
>CAZYYO010000208.1:0-2172 GCA_964650965.1 uncultured Lachnospiraceae bacterium
ATAGGTCTTGCATCATTTGGAGAATGCAGCAATGATTCAGATTTGTCTTTATTAGATGAGTCTCAAAAAAGTGAACTGGAGAATGCCGGATTGGATGAGTTTGATTTGGAACTTTTGGATGAGGATGAAAGAAGAGAGGCAATTGAGGATACAGGGTTAGATCCAGATGATTATGATTTTTAGTAGATAAAATTAGAGAATGAACAGATTGCGAGGTGGTCAGATGATTTATATTGTTATTA
This sequence comes from uncultured Lachnospiraceae bacterium, assembly GCA_964650965.1. GTDB lineage: Bacteria > Bacillota > Clostridia > Lachnospirales > Lachnospiraceae > CAZYYO01. The sequence goes on from CAZYYO010000208.1 coordinate 243, forward strand.
ATAAGAGCAATATGAAGCTTAAAAATTATAACCAGCTAAGAAAAACAAAAGTGTGTAATGAGGGTTGCATACCGCAAGAAAATGATGTAATTCAAGAGCCCATGCCTTTGACTATTCAAAATAAAGAAAGCAACATTTTAGAATTGCGTTGTAAAGAATATGGGTTTACATATCAAATTGGCGAAAATGTTATATTTATAATGACTGGTGTGGCAGCATGGTATATGGAGTTTAAAAATAATAAGATCAAATTATATCATCGTAATCCTAAATATCCAATGAAGGGATATCGTCATGGTGCGTTACAAGAAGATTATCATGCTCAAAATGTGCAGTGTGAAACGGTGGAGGCATATTTAGAATATATATATTGTCATGATAAGAAATATAACCATTAGTAACGGACTAGAGTATAATTAAAACAAGTTTATTTTTTATTTGTTTAGGAAAAGATAATGATTGGCATAAAGTAATGAACTGTTACTCTGAACTTATGGTTCTTGTGTGTATCCGGACAGTGAAGAAGAGAGGGAACTTTTATAGAAATAATATGTGAGTGAAATATAAAATCCGTAAAAACATGTCGTCGGCATAATGTTCGTGTGGCTCTTTCCACTTGGTTTCGTGAGGATTTAGACAATACCAGAATGGAGATTCATTCTCCCTCCGACCATGCAGCAATCTGGCTGAAGACATTAGATATCATTCGTGAATGGGGAGAACTTGATAATCTGCTCTACGTGGATTTATGTAATGAATTTCCTCACAATGCATGGTCACCGTTTTGCACTCAGAATGGATGCCCTGACAGAGACTCCAGGGAGGCAGCGGATTGGATGCGGCAGACAATAGGGCTTGTGAAGGCTGCATATCCAGATATTCCCATGACCTTTTCCTTTGCGGGTTCCTTCTTAAATCCCGATGAGGATGTAAGCTTTTTGGATTTCATCGAACCGCATGTGTGGATGACCAATTCCAGTGGATTTTATGAAAAAATTGGCTACCATTTCGAGACCTTTGATGATATTGGCTACACAAATCTTGCTTTATATGGTGAAGATACTTATCGCAGCCAGAAGGACTACTATGACAAATGCCTCGTGAATGAAATCCAGAGTGTGGCAGAATGGTCAAGAAGAAGCGGTAAGCCCGTGGTTACCACGGAATGTTGGTCTGTGGTTGATTACAAGGATTGGCCACTGCTGAACTGGGGCTGGATTTTGGATTTGAACCAACTGGGAGTAGAGACTGCTGTGTCTACCGGACGATGGGCAGGAATGGCTACCAGCAATTTCTGTGGCCCGCAGTTTCATGGAATGTGGCAGGAAATGGACTGGCACTTGAAATTAACAAAGCTTATTCATGGTGACGTTCTAAATGCTGCAGTTCAATAAAGATGTTTTTGGGGAGGAGTACAACAAAGAATGATTGGAAAATGAAATTGGGATGTCTATCATCTTCCGCAATATCAATATACTGGGAGTTATCCGTTTCCGGCACTAAACAGAGAGGGAAAAGATGCAAAAATCCCGGAGGACCCATGCTTCCTGCTGGGGAATTACCGAATCACAGTGCTTGGACGACATGATTTGAAAGCCGCACAAAAAGAGCCGGAAAAGTGTCCGAACCTTATCGTGCGTGTAGGTGGATTTTGTGCACGGTTTGTTGAATTGGGATCAAATGTGCAAAAAGAAATAATATCCTGTACTATGTACTAAATACAGAAATGAACAGAAAATTGTCCGGGACAGAAGGAGAAAAGCATGGACTGCAAAGGAATTATTTTTGATATTTTGCGAGGAAGCTTAAATGATGGACCGGGAATGAGAACTACTGTTTTTCTAAAAGGTTGTCCGCTACATTGTCTTTGGTGTCATAACCCGAAATCTTAAAATCAGAAGCCATAGCTTTCAAAATGGCAAACATATTA
>CAZYYO010000209.1:0-2165 GCA_964650965.1 uncultured Lachnospiraceae bacterium
AGGATTCCAAGTATGATACCAGCCAGCACATCTGTTGGAAAATGTACAAAGAGATATAATCTTGTTAAGGCAATCAGGGTAGCCAGTACAATGGCGGCAATTCCCGGCTTTCTGTAATACTGGACGATAGCTACTGCTGCTGCAAAGCTTGCTGAGGAATGTCCTGAGGGGAATGAATAATCCTTAGGACTCTTAATCAGCAATTGCACCGAAGAGTCAATCCAGCAGGGACGGTCTCTGGCCACCAGATTCTTCAGGAATACATTGATTACAATAAGAGAGAGAATCAGTGCCAGTGCCGATGTCCAGGCTGCCTTCTTGTCCTTACAGAAGATTAGCATTAGTACCGTCAGGATAATCCAGAAGATTCCTGAATTTCCCAGGGAGGTAATGGCTACCACAATCTTATCCAGAATGGGATTGTGCAACCCCTGGAACCAATACAAAATATCGAATTCTATTCCCATACATTTTCTCCTGTTCTACCTGTTACAACCTACTTCTTACCAATTTCCTGTTTCTGCCAGATATGCTATTCTACAGCTCCACCTTGCAGAACTTCTTCTTGCCACGACGTAATACAAATTCTTCCTGGAAGTCAGCCTGGGTATAGCTGGTGTGAATATCTGTAACCTTATCTCCATTTACCGATACACCGCCCTGCTCTACAGCACGTCTGGCTTCGCTTCTGGAAGCACACAGCTTGGTACATACCAGTACCTGGAGAATATCAATGCTTCCTTCTCTGAAATCAGTCTCTACAATCTTCTCCGTTGGCATGTGCTCTGCAGAACCTGTTGCAAATAATGCTTTGGATGCAGCCTTTGCCTTCTGAGCCTCTTCTTCCCCGTGAACCAGGTTGGTTAATTCATATGCCAGAATGTCCTTTGCTTCATTTAACTGACTTCCCTCCCAGCTTTCCATTGCCTGAATCTCTTCTAATGGAAGGAAGGTAAGCATCTTTAAGCACTTAATAACATCTGCATCACTTACATTTCTCCAGTACTGGTAGAACTCAAATGGAGATGTCTTCTCTGGGTCCAGCCATACTGCTCCAGACTGGGTCTTACCCATCTTCTTGCCTTCAGAATTCAATAACAGGTTAATGGTCATAGCATAAGCATCCTTGCCCAGCTTACGACGGATTAATTCTGTTCCACCCAGCATATTTGCCCACTGGTCATCTCCTCCGAACTGCATGTTACAGCCGTATTTCTGGAACAGCTCGTAGAAATCGTAGCTTTGCATAATCATATAGTTGAACTCTAAGAAGGTAAGCCCTCTCTCCATTCTCTGCTTGTAGCACTCATGTGTCAGCATACGGTTTACGGAGAAATGTGGACCAACCTCACGTAATACGTCAATGTAATTTAACTCCATCAGCCAGTCCGCGTTATTAACCATCATTGCACGACCCTCACTAAAGTCGATAAAACGGCTCATCTGCTTCTTAAAGCAATCGCAGTTGTGCTGGATGGTCTCTGGTGTCATCATCTGACGCATATCGCTTCTTCCGGATGGGTCGCCAATCATTGCAGTTCCTCCACCGATTAATGCAAATGGCTTATTTCCTGCCATCTGAAGACGTTTCATCAGGCAAAGTGCCATGAAATGTCCCACGTGAAGGCTGTCTGCCGTTGGATCAAATCCAATATAAAATACTGCTTTTCCTGTGTTCACTAATTCCTTAATTTCTTCTTCGTCTGTTACCTGGGCAATAAGACCTCTGGCAACTAATTCATCATATACTGTCATGATGTTCTCCTTTCCTGGTTCTTCCCTGTGCCACTTGTGTGGCTGAAAGCTGATTCAAACGATAGTAACAAAAAACCCCGTCCTTATATCAACGTAAGAACGAAGATATAAAGGACGGGGATTAAACCCGTGGTACCACCTTTATTCGCACCAGTCTCGCAACTGCTGCCTCATCAGGTCGATTATCAACCTTATGCACGATAACGTGTGCCAATCCGTTGAACTCTACTTGCCAAAACCGGTTTCAAATCCAAAGCTCAGGGATGTATTCGCAATCTGTTCTCTTACTGTCTCACACCTGCCGACAGCTCTCTGAAAGAGGGGTTAGATTCCTACTTGTTCCCATCATTGCCTGTACTTTTCTCAAGTGTGTTCATTATAAGGGGCATTATCGGCTTTGTCAAGATGGA
>CAZYYO010000210.1:0-2155 GCA_964650965.1 uncultured Lachnospiraceae bacterium
CCACTTGATTTGCTTTGATACTTTCGATTATATCCTCTGTAATGAGTTTTTGCAATGGAGCAGAAATCAATAACGAAAATATAAACAATTATTAAATTTTAATATACTCCCAGCCAACGTCCCCATTTTCTACCCAGCAGCCTTCGCAGTATTGCAACAAATGCGAAGCATATCAGTGCCAATCCTATGGTATTCCAGGGAAAAGCTGTAAATACACGATTCTTAAATGTGTCCTTCATCAACCGAAGGATGATTGGATGACACAGATATATTCCAAAGGAACAATTTCCCACCTGGATAAGCAGACCTTGTATCCTGTTGTGACCATGGTAATTGCTAATATCCAGGCATCTTTTCTGTTGGTGCTTCATCCATTGGTAGATAAAAAATAAGATGATCAGCGTATTTACCATGGCAGAAAGCTTTACCTGGGTTGTTGCCAGGTCCTCTCTTCCAGCAGCATGCCAATATTGCCCTTCTCGTACTTCCAGAAAATAGGTGATAAATAAGGTTACTGCCCATAGCACGGGGACTAACATTGGGTGATTTTGGCAAAAATGTTGATGGCTTCTTCGTCCCTGCTGGATGCGGTCTATAAGCTTTCCTATTTTATACGAAGAAAGAATGATGGAATTTCCACACAAGAGACCAATATAAAAGTAAGTAATCCATACAAGACAGTTATTAATATTCCACGGAAAGAGTAGATATCCACCTGCAAATGCATATAATGTCTCTCCCAAAATTGCCAACGGCGTAATTAAAAGCCCCATCCACCAAAGGGAACTTTTTGCCATTTTTATCAGCATTGGTATTAAAATTGTAATCTGAATATATACAATCACGTAATAATAAATTCCGCAGGTGCGGCCCGTAAATAGCTTCCACAGAAAATCTCCTGGAGATGTCCATGTATGACAGAGCAGGACATACAATACCGACCATAAAATGTATGGGACAGCTACGCGTAGCAGTCTTGTGGCGTACAATGTTTTCACGGAACCATCCTGGATATGGGTAAGATATCCTGACAGAAATAGAAACAGTGCCACTGAAAAATTCACCAGTGGACGCACATACAGCTCCCCTGTAATCCCGGCAGTAGTATGAATCACCAAGACTGCAAGAATAGCAATGGCTCTAAGCTCCTGAATATATGGTTGATATTGTAATGCTGTGTTTGATTTCATTTTTTTGTTAAAGTAAAAGAAGCCGTCCCTCTGGAAACACGAATATTTCTCTTGGAAACGGCTTCTATTCTTATCTTATTTTCTGGATGCTGGTTGACGTTGTTACTGTTTTTCTTGCTGTTGTTCCAGCTTCTGAATTCGCTCTAGGAGCTGTGCATTTTGTGCATTAGATTTTTTTAGTTGCTCTTCCAACTCATCAATCCGCCTGCGGTATTTATCCGTTGGCAGCTCCATGGCTCCATCTAATAAAGGTTTCATATCCCTGACACCTCCCAATTCTTCGTAATGCTCATAGATATGATGGAATAATTCTCGGGTTAGACCCATCAGTTCATTGGCATCATCCTGGGTAATATTTCCTACCACTTGATTTGCTTTGATACTTTCGATTATATCCTCTGTAATGAGTTTTTGCAAGATTGAGAAGTTCTCCGGGCTGGGGTCCTTTTTGATGACTTCACGAAGCTTTAATAGCTGAAATGGAATGAGAATGACCAGCTTCCGTTGATTTAACTCCTGGACATCATGATTTAGGTATACGAAGTTTCGCACGGTGAAGCTTGCCTTGGAATGATTTCCAAATACCACGGTCAATTCACTTTCCTCTGGAATATTGGTTACATTTCCCAGATAAATTACCATTGGCTCCGGGAAATGCAGCTCATAGCTGTTCTCCCGGTTCTCCATAGCAGTATAGAAGCAATATTCGAAGGCTCGTAACACAATGGTCTCGTCCTTCTCTAACTGAGCTTCCAGGTGATAGGTGTCTCGTTCTCCAATACGAATAAACATATCGGCAAACCGCCCATCCATTCGTCCGTTATGGAATTCCTTGTTCAGGTAGGTCAGCTCTGCATCCACCGGATAATTGGTAAAAAACAGACCATTGATTAAGTTGATCACTGCTGTGTTGGATAATGTAAAGATTCGTTTAAAGATTTTATCATAGATATGATAGACTTGTT
>CAZYYO010000211.1:0-2142 GCA_964650965.1 uncultured Lachnospiraceae bacterium
GAAGAAGAAAATCAGCAGGTAGAGGAAGACGGCACTTCCCAGGATTCAGAGACGGCAGAGGAAATTGCCCAGATTGTAGAGTCTACTGGAGAGGTAGAGATAGATGCAGGGGAAATGCAATTACAATAGAAACAGGTAAAATCTGTGTAAAAAGCCACAACAGAATTTGCCTTATGGCATAAAATACAGTAAGATGAATAAAGCAATATATTTTCACATAAAAGAACAGAATAAGGAGAGAATTATTTATGGAAAACATAGAAAATAGCTATGTAGATGTACAGCAGCCAGAAGGTGGCGACAATCAGTTTCAAAATGCACAACCACAGTATGGACCAAGCCCTATTTCAAAGAAGGAATTTCGTAAGCTTTCTCAGATGAAGAACTATAATGTTTGTATTCGATGTGCCGCCATTTTGATGTATTTTAGCTTTGCAGTAACCTTAATCAGTGCAGTTTTAGTCAATCCTTTAACCATCATTGATGCCATTCTGGTATTAGCAATGGGTCTTTGGCTTCATATTAGTGCCAGCAAAGTACCGGCAGTGATTATTATTGTATATGGTATTTACAATTTGTTAGTAATGATTATCATGATGCATACCTTTGGGGGCTGGTTGATTTTACTGGCTGGTGCCATTGGTGCAGGTGGAGCTTTTCCTTTAAATAAGGCATATAAGAACTATCTGGCTTCCGGTCAGCTGCCAAATTAACCGGATACCTTTTTATGTGTTTGACGGTATTGTGCAGGAGGCATTCCGGTACATTCCCGAAAGACCTTAGCGAAGAAGCTTCTGGTTCCAAACTGCAGCTTGTCAGAGATATCCTGAATGCTGTCATTGGTGGAACAAAGCAGATACTCTGCCTGAGCGATTCGCATATCTTTAATGTAAGTATTAATACTTTTTCCTACTTCACTTTTGAATTTACGGGATAGATAATAATCAGTATAACCAATGTGGGCAGCCAGCGTTGGTATACTGATTTTTTCTGTTAGGTGCAGATTTACATAATCCATGCAATCCTGAATTTGCTTGGAATATTTACCGCGATTTTGATGATTGTGCACCAGATAGAGGAAGTCCTCGTACATGGAATGTACCGTCTGCAGGGCTTCTGGAAATGCATTGGCTTCAATAATATTCTGCAGATACATATTTCCCCGGATATAGGCAGTTTCTGGAGATAATCCACCTTGTATGGACGTGCGGATGCACAGCCCGGTGAAAATACTCATTAAGGCCTTGGCATGCTGGAAATCTTTATCTGTAGCCGGGGTGACAATCAAAGAGGAGCCTGGACGAAAGGTCTTCTTATAATGAATATTTCCCTTTTCTAAAATCTTAAGCAATTCTTCTTCATTTACCCATAGCTTATCATAATCTAAATCACCGGAGGCTCCTTGCAGCACAGACTCCATATGATTATTTCTTAGAAATGTAATATTGGAAGGACGAAGATTCTCCCCGGTAATACAATAATGAAGCTGTAGTGCCTGGCGGATGAATTCGTTGGCGGTTACTGTAGAAATTCGGCGAAGAATTTTCTCCATTTTCGGCTTCCAGCTGGCACGTATATTGGGATTCTTCAGAACCTCTTTCATAGACTCATCGCTGAGACGGCTGGAGAATACAGGTCCAATTACATGGATTCGTTTTAAAATACCATCCTTTTTCTCATATCCACAGCACCACATCATACCCAGTTCATTGCTGAGAATCAGGGGGTGATAATGTTCTTTGGAAAATTCCAGCATATCCTCAGACAATCCATTGCTGGTAAAGAAATTGTCTAATACCAAATCAGGACAGGTGGTATGAAGAATTCCACCGCTGGCATCATAAGTCCAGGTGTACACATGATTGTTACACTGAAGCAGCTCATAAAAAAAATCTAGTCGTTCTTGAATTTCCGTAGAAGTGAATTCCATTTTCAATCCTCCTGCTTTCATATCTGATAATGCAAATATAATGGATGGGTCTAAAATCATAATATCACAAATTTGCAAATATGCATCTAAATTAGCGATAAACAAAATAGATATCTAAATTATATAAAAAAAAGCAAAATCAGAACTACCGATAATAGCAACCTGCCCATATACTTTACCTAAACAAGATACATTTTAGTTAAATTATCTAC
>CAZYYO010000212.1:0-2141 GCA_964650965.1 uncultured Lachnospiraceae bacterium
TCCTTATAATGAATGCTGTTCAAAAACCTTTTCTTCTTTATGCATGCAAATGCTAAAAATCCTCCACATATTCCTACACCAATACCATAGACCAGGAGTGTTCTCCATGAAAATTGAAAGATGATTGTAAGAATAAACCCAATTGCAAATGTAAGTGACAACCCTTGCAGGTAAATATACCTCTTAGCCTTCTTTATAATTTTCTTTGCATCTGATATTTTTAGTAATTGGCTTCCTTCATCCTCGCTTGGCAGTTGACCGGCATCTACACCTACCATCTCACAAGTTGATTCCAAGCTTTTACATCCAGCTATAATCTGCGTACCGCGTTCCAGTTCTTCGCCTTCTGTCAGTCCAGCTTCGTATTTTTCTATCAGTTTATCGCCGACTTCCTTCTTTGCCTGTTCTTCTTTTTTGGAGAAGGGCACTCTTTCAAAGACTTTATCGACAATACTTTGTAGTATTTCTTTCATTTATAGCTTTATCCTCTTTTCATTTTTATAACAAAAATTTCACCATAATCTCTTTAATCTTATTATATGGATGATATCGCACTGGCACATCCAGCCATTGATGCTTCTTCAACACACTCTTGCGATGTGAAAATGTTTCAAATCCCACTTTCCCATGATAGCTTCCCATACCACTGTATCCAACACCGCCAAATCCCATACGGGAGGTTGCCAGATGAACAATGGTATCATTGATGCATCCGCCACCAAAAGAAATGTGGCGTAATGCCCAGCTTTCCATTGCCTTATCATTGGTAAACAGATAGCATGCCAGCGGTTTTTCAAAATGTCGTATCATCTGTAGTAATTCTTCTTTGCTATGAAAGCACATGACTGGAAGAACTGGTCCGAAGATTTCTTCATTCATAATCGGTGAATCAAAGGACACACCATCCAGAATCGTTGGCGCAATCTGTAGCGTATTCTCATTCCCATAACCACCTACAATAACACGTGCTTCACTACTTCCATGAATCAATGACATCACGCGATCATAATGCTTCTGATTCACCATTCTTGGATAATCTGGATTTTCCAGAGGCTGGTCTCCTAACATCTTCTTTAGTTCCCGCTTCATATACATGAACAATTCTTCCTTTACCTCCGGTGCAACAAGAAGATAGTCTGGTGCAACGCAGGTTTCACCAGAATTTAAAATCTTACCAAAGATAATTCGTCTGGCAGCCAGCTTCAAATTGGCTGTCTTGTCCACGATACACGGACTCTTGCCACCCAATTCCAAGGTCACTGGTGTCATAAAACGAGAAGCTTTTTCCAACACCATTCTCCCCACATTCACACCACCTGTGAAGAAGATGTAATCAAATCGCTGCTCTAGAAGCTCCTGATTTTCTGCTCTACCACCCTCAACCACTGCAGCCTGTGCTTTTGAAAAGTTCTTGCCAATCATCTCTGCCAGTACTGCTGACACATGGGGTGCATATGCTGATGGCTTTAAAATCACCGTATTGCCTGCTGCCAAGGCATTAATAACAGGCTCCAGACACAATAGCACTGGATAATTCCAAGGTGCCATAACCAAGGTCACGCCATAAGGTTCCGCAATTGTAAATGAAGTTGCCGAAAAGTTCGCTAGATCCGTATGCACATGTTCTCTTGCCATCCACTGCCGTAAATGCTTCTTACAATAAGACAGTTCTGACCGAGTTAATCCGATTTCTGCCATATCACTTTCCATCTTCGACTTATGAAGATCTGCATATAAAGCCTCTTCCAAAGCACCATTATATTTATTCAATGCATGTTCCAGCTTTGTGAGTGCCTGCATTCTAGCCTCATAACTTAATGTCTTTCCGGATAGAAAATATCTCCGCTGTTGATTCACTAATTTCTCTATATTCATCCGTTTCATTTCTCCTTTATATTATTAGTGTACATCTTAAATCATGCAGATAGCTTCGCAATTATCTATATTATCATTCCCTTTAATACCGATTATGCACCTTCTCGGCAAAGCACATCATATCCTTGATTTCTATCTTTGTTCCGTCATCTAACACTGCTGTTCCACTCATCTTTCCAAATACCTGATGCTGGTCTGTAACAATCAACTTGTAATCCAGCTTGGCAGCCCGGTCAATGACTGGTTCAAAGTCCATTTCAAAGCGT
>CAZYYO010000213.1:0-1448 GCA_964650965.1 uncultured Lachnospiraceae bacterium
GTCGCATCATAGTTTGCATCCACCTTGGATTCCTGCAGTGCATCCAGCCCTTCTTTTGCTTTCGGATAGATGGAACGGATCGCTGCTCCAAGGTTGTCAAAGGTATTCCCCTCCGAATCCACTCTTGCATCAAGGACTTCTGTGTCAGAGGTTCTCCCTTTTGCAATCTGGTCCATCCGGGCATTCAGAGCCTTGTTTGTCTGTGCGACATTCTGGGCGTTCTGGTTCATCTGCTGCTCTGCCGCAGCGACTTTTGCAGTCAGATCCGATTTTGCATTCTCCACACGCGCAGTCACACGGTTTTCTGTCTCGGACAGGCTGGTGTTTACCTTACTTTCTGTGCTGGAGAGACTTTCATTGATACGGCCTTCCGTGTCGGATACATTTTTGTTGATCCGGTTTTCTGTTTCCGAAAGCTCTGAGCGGATATCTTCGGCCGTCTGGGTCAGATGCTCCTCTGCCTCTGCGATCTGCTCACTATGCAGGCTGAACAGGCTCCAATACTTCTCATCACTCAGAGCCGTTCCTTTCGGCACTGGAAGATTGGAGATAAAACTGTTGCCGCTGTCTGCATCCAGTACGATCTGCAGCTCTTCATATTCTTTCCGGATGTCCCATTCGCCTGCATGTTTGGGAACGATCCGGCGGCCTGTGTATTTTGCCATATTACCCCTTTCTGTCAGCCTTACACTGACACATCATCCTCGCCATATTCCACGACCAGATGTCCTTCTTCATCGGTTGTGAATATCAGCCCAAGGTCGCATTTTGTTTCAAATGCAAAATAGCCATCCTCCGTAATCGATCCTTCCACGATCTCACGGCACAGCTTTTCTACGGAACTGGACTCCGATCTATCACTCAGTCCCAGACCGTCATCCGACTCAAAGCCAAAGCAGCCTGCCTTGTCTATAAACAGATTTAGGATGCCATCCCGAACAGCTTTCAGGAATGCTGCAAATGTGTAAGTGGCGATCTTGCCGTTATTGATGGCCGCCCTTTCCACCTTTAACGTAAGAGAGAATGAGCCAAGGACATCCCCCGCTGTGCTGAGCATAACAACATCCAGCGGAAAACGTCCGGCCTGCGCCGTCATGAAGGTCGTGATCGTAAAGAGGACTGCCCCCTTCTCAACGAATACAAGGTCTGGCGCAGTTTCACTCGTGTAGTGGAAGATCGTACCGTCCGGACGGGTACCGGAACAGGCTACAATACAATTCTGCGGCACGGTATATTCCACAGAGTTGTTATACAAAACACAGCGAACTTTTCTCGCCTTGCTGTCATACTGCTTGACCGGAACCGTCACCGGGATCAGATTCTCCGTCAGCGACAATTCCACTTCCTGATAAATGCCTGTGACCATTACGAACTCCCTCCTTCCTGATCCGTCTCCTTATTATCTGTTTCCTCTTTGTTTTCCGTATCCTTATCTTCACTACCCGGCT
>CAZYYO010000213.1:1458-2134 GCA_964650965.1 uncultured Lachnospiraceae bacterium
ATCCGGGGTTTCAGGCTCGGTCGGTGTGGACGGTTCCGTTGGTTCTGGATCAGGTTCTTCCGGTTCATATCCAATCGTCTGCCACTGTTCTCCGTCCCACAGTTTTAACCGAAGGTTCTTCTTATCGACCCAGAAGGAATCCTCTGCCGGATCTTCCGGCGCACTTTCGGACACAGGGATATACAGCTGATACTTCGCATCCAGTTCCTTCTGCAAATCATCTGAGATTTCCGTGAGGGTGCTGTACCGCCTATCCAGTTCCTCATACAGTTCTTTGGACAGCTTCTTTGCCGTTTCATACCGCTGATCGAGCGTTTTCTGAAGTTCTGCAGAAATAGCGGTCGCTGTTTTGTACCGCTCATCCAGTTCCTTCAGCAACTCCTCGGAAAGCTCGGCTGCTTTCTTGTAACGGTCGTCCAGTTCCTTGAGTGTCTGCTCCAGCAGGATTGCTGTTTTGACTGCGGAATCATCTGACTCCCAGCCATATCCCCATGTCTTCCCGCCATCTGTGGAAACAAAAAATCCGGCCGGACTATTCTTCCACGCAACCGTTGACTGTTTCAGAGTTGCTGCGTTGAATGCGTACCGAGTCGTATTCCCCTTACTGTCCGTCTCATTTTTATAATGAAGGCCGAACAGTGCAGCAAACAACGCACCATCATAGATAATGGAGGCC
>CAZYYO010000214.1:0-2108 GCA_964650965.1 uncultured Lachnospiraceae bacterium
TGACGGGAATCCCCAAATACTTCTTATCAATAGCGTTTCGATGATTCCCAACACCAGACCCAGGAATGATTCCCGTATCACTAATTTGAATGGTACGACTTAACCGCTTAATACTTCTTGCAGCCAAGGCATCGATTACAATAAGATAATCCGGTCTGGTTTCATTTACAATTCCTTTAATAATTTCCACCGATTCCATGCCTGTCTGTGCCATAACACCTGGTACAATGGCGCTGACACTGCAGCTTTTTTCAAATTCTATAAGAAATGTTCCAAATTCCTGAATCAAATGTCTGGTAACAAATAAATGATCCACAGCCATTGGTCCTAGCGCATCTGGTGTAGTTTGGCGGTTTCCCAAACCGGCAACTAATATTTTAAGGAATTTCTTATCCAACGGAAGCAGCTCCTGTAATACCTTGGAAAGTTCTTTTGATATTTCTCTATGATAGCCCCCGTCTTCCTCCATCATATTTGCAGCCTCGATGGTAACATAGGTTCCTTTTGGCTTCTTCATCTGCTTGGCTCCGTTTTCCGTTTCAATTCGAACAACTGTCTTTGTCATTTCCGGTGACAGTGTGATTTTGTTAATAGAGACTCCTTTGATTTCCTCTTTCTTATGAAGAAGCTGTTCTGAAATCTCCATTGCAAGATCGGTTCTTATCTCATACATATCATATCCCCTTCCTTTTTCACCTGTAAATCTGTTAAAATTCATGCTTTTTCTATTTTTGTTATAGTTTTTCCCTGTTTTTACAAAATATGTATTGACAGATAAAAATAATTACATTAGAATAATCTAGTATGTTTACATTGAACTGTCCGTGTCCGGCTAAAATGTAACAGTGATAAATTAAAAACTATTTGATTACATTGGAGGTGTACAGATTGGCTAACATTAAATCTGCTAAAAAAAGAGTATTAGTAACTGCAACAAAGACGGAAAGAAATAAAGCAATTAAATCAGGCGTTAAGACTGCTATTAAGAAGGTTGAAGCTGCTGTAGCAAATAATGATAAGGAAACAGCAAATGCTGAATTATTAAATGCAATTTCCGACATTAACAAAGCTACTACAAAGGGAATCTATCACAAGAATACCGCTGCTAGAAAAGTATCCCGTTTAACAAAGGCTGTTAACACTCTTGCATAATTTATTTTAATAAAACACACATAAAAACAACCAGTACCGTCATACTGGTTGTTTTTTTATGTGATTTTTTATTGTCTTGCATATTTTAACATCAATAATTCTACTGCCATCTGCTCGTCCAATTGTCCTGTCTTCACCTGCTGCTCACAATCTGCTGCATCCTTTAACAGCTCCTGCATCTGATGAATGGAGAAATTCCTAGACATTGCCAAATTCTTGCGCACAACAAAATCCGGTGCCCCCACCTTCCTTGCAATGGTAGCATTATCATTTCGATTGGCAGATAATTCCTTCATTACTATCATCTGACGGAACTGTCGAACAATCATAAATAGAATCCTCATGGGAGGCTCCTTGGCAGAGAGCATATCATGATAATAATCCAGCACCTTTCGCTCATCCTTCTGGGCAATACCATTAATCATTTCAAAAATCTGTGTCTGCACCTGTCCTGTACATACCTGCTGAATATCCTCTAATGTGATTCCAGGTCTGCCATCTGTGTAGGCAATCAGCTTCTCTATTTCCTTATCCATGTGCTCCATGCTACTGTCTGTTCGCTCTAGAAATGCGGACCAGGCCTCTCTGGTAATGGTCTTATTCTCTTTCTTAAGTCGTGCGCCAATCCAGGTGGCAAGCATCCGCTCATCCGGCATCTTAAATTCTACTGCCGCGCCTTCCTTATTAACAATCTTATAGGTCTTGCACCTTTTATCAATTTCCTTCTCCTGAAATATAAATAAGGTACTGTCTCCACATGACTCCAGATATTCAGCCAACTGTTCATTATTCTTCTTAAAGAAGCCACTTTCCGATATATAAATTACCCTGCGGTCCGCAAAAAAAGGAAGGGTCTCTGCCAAATCAATCACCTCTCCTACGGGAATGTCTGCTCCTTCAAATTTGCTGAAGTTCATTGTATCCCCCTCTGCAACCAATGCCCCCAGAAGCTTATT
>CAZYYO010000215.1:0-2096 GCA_964650965.1 uncultured Lachnospiraceae bacterium
GCATAAATCACTGTATGATATGTTTTTCCCGTTCCCGGAGGTCCGTATAATATCGTGTTCTTAGGAATATGTTCTTCCAATACTGGCTGAGTCTCCCTCGCTTTTACTTCCTCTGGCAGCTCTGATTTATCTTCCATTTTGCTACCATAGTAAACTACATCCATCGAAAGCAAATGATACGCTTTGTCCTGATAGCAACTATCGTCTAATCTGTTTTCGCTTAATTCTATTAGTTCACTATCCTGATTTACAACATCCAGTACCAGATTACACATACGAATATAGTTATCCAGTTTCCAAACCTCTGATTTATTCTTTTCCTCGACAAATCCGATTCTATCCCTAAATGCTTTATACACCTTGTATTTGTAAATATAATATTTTTCTGGATACTCAAACGCAAGGTAAACCGAGATTGCGTGCAAGTCCTGATAATGATTCATTGCCTTACTATTTTTCTCATCGCTTTCTCTATACTCTGTTAATACTTCATCGCAACCAGAACGAAACTTCACATATCTTTCTGATAATTCTATCGTTTCATCATAAAGCATACGGAACAATGAGCGAACTTTTTCCGGGTCTCTTTCTGACAGAACACCAATCATTTTATATGGATAGTACATACCTGCCGCCAAAAGATTTCCGGCTTCTTTAAATGCTTCCATATACATTGAAGCGAAGCTATCCGCATCTATATCCCAGTGTTCCTTATAATGTCCAATAGCTTCCCATTTATATTTTTCCTCAGCATTCACTCTTTCAAAATCTGATTTGTATTTTGAAACAATTGCCTCTATTTTGTTAGAAATTGATATTTCTGTTGTTTGATTTCCCATTGCAGAAGTTCCTCCTTGACCTAATACTCCTCATTACATATCCATTACATTATCTGTCCACAACTCACATTGAGTCATAACTGTTTGCACTGCATCTTCCATACCTTCCGGTGGATACTTATGCTTTTTCAGAAGTTTTTTGATAAGCATACGCATTTTTGCTCTGGCAGATTCCCTCTTTTGCCAATCTATTGTTTTATTTTTTCGTAACGCATCTGCCAGTTCTTTTGTAATTGCAATCAACTCCTCATTTTCATAGAAGTCTTTAATTGCTCTCGGCTTTGTCAATGCATCATAAAACGCAAGTTCATCCGCCGTTAGACCAAGCTCATCGCCCTCCATCTGGGCTGCTGCTAATTGTTTTGCGAGCTTCAGCATTTCCTCAATGACTTCTTCATTCGTGAGCATTCCGTTCAAATATGCATTTAGAGCTTTCTGCATAAGTTCACTGAATTTCTCAGATTTTACAACATTTGTTCTCTTATATACTGATACTTGTTCAGCTATCAGCTTTTTCAATAATTCCACTGCCAAATTTTTTTCTTTCATATTGGCAATTTCTTGTAGGAATTTAGGGTCAAATAATGAAAATTCTTCTTTAATATCAGAGAAAAGATTGATAACTCCTTCACTCTTAATACTTTCTTTCAAGAGTTCATTGATTCTTGAATTCATTTCTGGCAAGGAAATCTTTCCTCCGCCTCCTGCACTTGTTAATCTAAGAATTAGTACTCGAACCGATTCAAAGAACGCCGCTTCAAATCTATCTTCTTCACAAACAAGTGATGCACAAAGTGACAACGCCTGATGTAGCATTAAGGATTCTTTTACAAAAGAATCTCTATCCTCGACTTTTTCTCTGCCTATGATAAAGTTTACTGCTCCGCTAATAGTTCTTGCTCTCTCAAGGTCTGAACCGCCCGAAAATCTACTATAATCAAATCCGTGGAATTTATCTCTACATATTGACAATTTCTCCAAGAATTTCGGATATGCAACTTTTGCAACATCCGTATCTCCATAATTTTTCTTATCACGAGTAGTGTAATCGTTCATTGCTTGTTTTAATGCCGTAGCAATGCCAACATAGTCAACTACAAGTCCACCCTCTTTATCCCTGAAAACTCTGTTTACTCGTGCGATGGCCTGCATTAAATTGTGACCACTCATTGGCTTGTAAACATACATTGTCGCAAGAGATGGAACATCAAAACCAGTCAGCCACATATCAACAACAATCGCAATTTTCATTGGACT
>CAZYYO010000216.1:0-2096 GCA_964650965.1 uncultured Lachnospiraceae bacterium
TGACGAGAAAAGGGATTATACTGGCAGGTGGATCGGGGACGCGGCTTTGGTAGTGTCAACTCTTATGTGTAAACTTTTATAGTGTAGACTGAAAGATTAATCCGTGAACATCTCCAACAACTCCGGATATGCTTCTTGAAATCCACGATGCGCTTTCCCGGAAAAACGTCGGTTATAATCACAGTAGACCGTGCAGGCGAATCGTTCCAGTGAATCCTCGTTGGGGAATTGCTCCTTGAGCTTTGCCTTGTGACGAAATCCTTTGTTGTTGTTCTCAATGAGGTTTGACGTGTAAATTGTCTGCTGGATGCTCTTCGGAAATTCGTAAAACGAGAAGAGGCTGGACTCATTCTGAAAAAGCTTATGAAGTCGCTTGTACTTTGTTCCATACGAGCCGAGAAAGGCTGACAGTTCTTGTTTTGCGAGTGCGGCATTCTCCTGCCGGTACACACGCTTAAGCGCATCCAGGACGATCTTCCGGTCAGAAGGCCGCACCAGGCGGCTTACAGCACGCATGAGATGAACCCAGCAACTCTGGTGCTTGGCACGCGGAAACTCATTCTGTACTGCGTCTGGGAGACCAACAAGGCCATCCGAGACGAAGAGCAGTACCTGTTCCAGCCCCCGCATTTTCAAGCTCTTTAGCATATCGGCGTAGTTCAGCGCTGACTCAGAAGGCAGAATGGCATAGTCAAGAATTTCCTTGTATCCTTCCGGCGTAATGCCGAGCAGGACATGGATAGACTCCTTGGCTACACTGTCGCGACGGAGATTGACATACATTGCATCACAAAAGATAACGGCATATCGCTTGGCAACTGGTCGTTTATGAAACTGTTCAACCTGATCCGACACATCAGCTGCAATCTTGGATATGGTAGCTGGCGTGTAGCAATGGCCATACATCTGCTCGATAAGTTCTGCGATTTGACGCGTCGTGACACCGCGTTGGTACAGTTGAATGATTGTAGTCTCCAACGAATCGACACGTTGTTTTCGCGTCGGCAATAATGGCGATTGAAATTCGCCATTGCGGTCGCGCGGCACATCCACCGTAAGCACCTCACGAAACAGTGTATATGATTAATAAAAGTGGCATCTTCGCAATTTAGGAAGATGCCACTTTTCGAATTATAATTCCGGTTCCTTATTTTCTTTTTCCCTGCAAACTTTTTGTACCAAATGTGTCCACGGCAGATAATTATCCAAGGTTTCAGGTGAACTGTAACATTTTTCATTTGGCAGGTGATTTAAGATAAAGGCAAAATATTTGAATACATTAAGTCCGTTAGCTTTGGCTGTTTCTGCGAGACTGTATATACTCGCGCTGGCATCTGCACCTTTGGGCGATCCTGCAAAAAGCCAGGCTCTGCGGCCAATGCAGAATGCACGAACACTTCGTTCGCAGGCATTGTTATGGATCGGAACATTTCCATCCTCTAAAAATGCGGTGAGCTCCGTTCTCTGATTTATAGCATAACTAATAGCCTTGCCAAGGTTCCCTTTGGGCAAGACAATATCCCGATTGGACTCAATATACGTGAAAAAATCCTCAACTACTGGTTTTGACTGAAGCATTCGCTGTTTCTGTCGTTCAGCAGGGCTGCAATCCCGAAGATTATCCTCAATCTCAAACAATTTATTTATCTTGAGGACGCATTGACCGGCAATGGTATCGGCAGCTCCATCCTTTTTCTGCGGAAGTGAATCGACAAACTTACGGCGCACATGAGACCAGCATCCAAAGCGTTTGACGTTGTCTACGCTATTATAGCCCTGATATCCATCTGAGAGCAGGGCTCCACTAAATCCTGACAGAAAGCTTCCTGTATACTGTTAAATGTAGGCGGGAGTTGACAAAAAGATGCACCTCAGGTACATTCAGATAATTACTGACCTGACCGTTGGTAAAAAATCTGAAGTACACGAGGTGCACACAATGAATGCTAAAGCAAAATTCAATAAAAATCAAGTCAATCAGGTGAATATCTTCATGCAGGACGAGATTGCAAAGCAAGCCGAGCTTATCGGTCAAGGCCTGAAAGCTTACTCATGGAAGGAGCTCGAGACTGTTGGGAAGTTTGCCAAGAATGAAA
>CAZYYO010000217.1:0-2096 GCA_964650965.1 uncultured Lachnospiraceae bacterium
AACCGGATTACCTTCGGGTCAAGGATAGCCTCTACTTTTTTAAATGCTTCTTTCTCCGGCATCCGCCGCAGATACCCTTTCATTGCACTCACGACCACCAGCTCCATCTGGGTCGCTGCATAATCTTCTACTGAAAGCCATGCTAATCTCTTCATGTCGTTCTCTCCTGCTATGTGTATTTCTATACTCTCAACATATAGCAGAATTTTGCACATAGCAATGGGTTCAGAAGAAAAATCCTCCAAAAACAAAAAATCCCCACCAGACAAGACGAAATGTCTCATCCAGTGGGGTTCCCAAAATCACGCTTCCTGCTCCAGCAATGCTCGCTCTTGTGCTTTCCGTTTCCGGATCATCAGCGTGTGTGCCGTTTTTTCCTTTCTCTTTTCTCTATGGTACCGAATGCAGAGTCCGTTGACCTGCCAGCCGTCCATCAGCACCTCGACCGTTTTATTCGGATTGCATCTGCGGAATCCGATGAAAGCCATCAGCGTCCGGCTGTTTCCGGTGCTGGTCAGCTTGACTCCAAAATTCGTCGTGTAGGTGATCACATCACCGTCAACGATTCCTTCCTTGATGAATGCGAAGTAAACGCCCTTTTCAAATTCCAGGAAATCCGGAGCCTGTTCCACCCGGTCTGCACCCATCTTTCTTTTTCCACGCCGGATATCACTCAGGATTTTGCTTCGTGCCTTGCCGCCAAAGTCACGCAGGCAGCTTCCATCTGTATCCAGACCATTGACATTCAGCTTCATGCCGGCCTTGTTGATTTCGGGCAGGGCTTCCAGGCAGCGGATGAAAAAGTCGTAGTTGTGCTTCATCTCCGAAAGAAGCTGTTCTTCCTGGCTGAGTTGCTGCCGTTCGTCCATTTTCTCATTCAAACGTTCCCGCAGATCATCCACCAGTCTTTCGTAGGTATCAATCTCCGGGCTGGCTTTCTGGCGGCCACGCTCTACTGCTTCTTTCAGCCGCCCCTGCATCTGAGCCATTTTTTCCTCCAGCTGCAGAATCTGCTCATCCAGTTCTGTTTTTCTGGAAGAATCCCGTTCTGCGACATGCTCCTGTACCTTCTGGTAGACCATCCGGAATTCCGAATCGATCCATGCGTTCTCCCCGTTTTCTTCATGGTCGCGCTTGATGGCGTACAACATTTCCATGAAGCTCTGCTTGACCGCCGTCTCGTATACAAAATGGGAAGGGCACTTTGCATCTCCTTCGCCAATATAAATCGGATGCCAGGCAACATCCGGGTCTGCTTTTCCCATAAATGGCCCATCGTTGGTCGGTGAGGTATCTTTTAGACTTGAGCACCGCCAAACGGGATAGGTGTAATAATACCGTTCATAGTAGTCATCCGGCGAACTCCCCTGTGCCAACAGCTCACTGCGGCAGGCATCCAGGCACCTGTCATCCTCGAAGTGCGTGGCTCTTGCCTGCAGGGTTCTGCGGTAAAAGGGGGCTCCGCATTTTCCGCATACCAGGTTATCAAAGACATCCTTGCCCACTCGTTTTTCCCGCTTTTCATCCTTCTTTTTCGTTCGGTTTTTCTTTCTGTGTGCCAGGATTTCCTGTGCCCGCATCCATACCGCGCGATTGATAATCGGGACATGGTGGTCCGTCACATAAAATTTCGGAGCTTCTCCATTGTTTGGAATCGTCTTGTGGCTCAGGAAATCGACGGTAACCGTTTTCTGCATTTCGCAGTCACCAACATATTTTTCATTCCGGAGGATAAAATCCACACTCTCGCTCTGCCATTTTGTCCCTTTGGATGAAGGGATTCCCTTTTCATTCAGTTCATTGCTGATTTTGTAAGAAGATTTTCCCAGAAGGAACTCATCGAAGATGAACCGCACCACCTTGGCCTGTTCTTCTACAATGACCCAGTCCTTATTCGTCTCACCGTCCGTATAACCGTAGACCGACCGTGGATTTCCAAAGGCAATCCCTTCCTGAAACCGCTTTTGAATACTCCAGCTGATATTCTTGGAGATCGAATTGCTCTCTTCCTGTGCCAATGCTGAAAGGATGGTCAGGAGCAGTTCGCCAGACGCATCCAGCGTGTCGATGTTCTCCTTTTCAAAGTATACACCAAT
>CAZYYO010000218.1:0-2049 GCA_964650965.1 uncultured Lachnospiraceae bacterium
CAGGAATGCTTCGGCCTCGAGAGGGATGACTCTGGAGGTTATTGATGTCATATACTATTAGCTTGGTAGGAGCCGCACCGGGAGGAAGATAGGTTCCACTGCAGCTTTCTTCAAAACCATTCATGGGATTGTCGTAGGGGTTGTTTCGCCGATGAAGAGATAGATATTGGCGGACAAAGTAAAATCCCCAGCCACCATATAGGCTGTGATCATGTCCTTCAAATATTGCTTCTGTGGAAATGTGTTCTTTCAAGTCCTGACTGTAAGAAATGGCAAGGGTAGATGCCATGGTGGAACCCTCTGCGAGTGCCATGGAGGCATAGTTGATATCACAACAGTCATGAAACCAGCGCATAACAGCAGCGGTGACGGCCCACTCGGTACAGATATTTACCTGTTCAACAGACCCATGAGTCATAGGATCAATTGTTAGTGGGGCAACAATGTTGGGCTTGAAGACCAGCTTCTTGCCACGGGACAGATGCTCATGAAGCCTTTTTATAAAACAACCGTCTTTTGTGATTGGAATCATAGCTTGCACCAGTCCATCGTAGAGGTAATCAATCTGGTGAGTAATTTTATCCCAGGAAGTAGAATCCTGTTGATTTAGATATTGCTGTAATAATGAGGATATGGTTAAATATGTTCGTTTGGGATTCAGTCGGACACCGCTAATAAGGGAGCCATGCTGATCCAGACAGGTGAGATTCATATTCATATTGCGATTCGCATTTCAAGGGTTCGCTAAGTATTACTATTAATATATGCAGAGATGCTTGAAGTCGATTCTGAAATTATAAAAAAGATATTGACAGAGACTGGAATAAATGCTAGTTTGATACATACATTTTAGACATCAATATAGATTGGCACCTGGCATAGAAAATGTCTGGTGCTGTTATTAATTTATACGAGAAAATTGCATTTCCTATAAATTAATAACACTGCGTGAGCATCGCAGTGAAGCGGATAATGAAGTTATTACTATGCTAGAATATTCTAAAAAATACAGTCACAGAATGAGGTGGATTATGACAAAAGACATGACAAAGGGTTCTCCCATTAAATTGATTATACAATTCGCATTGCCAATGCTGTTTGGAATGCTGTTCCAGCAGTTCTACAATCTGGTGGATACGATGATTGTCGGAAAGACACTTGGTGTCGATGCGCTGGCAGGTGTGGGGGCAACGGGAAGTATTAACTTTATGATTATCGGATTTTGCATGGGAATCTGTAGTGGATTTGCAATTCCGGTGGCACAGCAGTTTGGCGCGCGAAGATACTCAGAACTACGCAAATATGTTTATAATAGCTTTTATGTGGGGGCTGTAATTGCAGCAATTGTCACGATTGTATCGGTGGTGTTATGTAACCAGATTCTGACATGGATGAGAACAGATGTAACGCTGTTTTCCTATTCATATAATTATATAGTCGTAATCTTTATTGGAATACCAACAGTGTTCCTCTATAATCTGGCATCGGGAATCATTCGTTCACTGGGAGATAGCAAAACACCTGTTGTTTTTCTTGTGATTTCGGCAACAATGAATATTGGACTGGATTTCTTATGTATTCTTGTATTCAAGATGGGGGTCGCAGGAGCAGGCTGGGCGACCAATCTGTCCCAGCTGATTGCAGGTGTGGCATGCTTTATCTATATGAAGAAGAAATATTCTGTCCTAAAGAGTGAAAGTGTATGGGAGAAGAGGCAGGAGCGCCGTCCAAGCAGACGACACATGCTGTTCTTAAGCTCCATCGGGGTACCCATGGGACTTCAGTATTCTATTACAGCTATTGGAAGTGTGATTCTTCAGGCAGCAGTCAATGGATTAGGACCAGTTTATGTGGCTTCTATGACGGCAGGATCGAAGCTGTTCAACTTCACTTGCTGTCCATTCGATGCATTGGGATCAACCATGGCAACATACGGTGGACAGAATGTAGGAGCGGGAAAGATGGATCGTCTAGGTAAAGGAATTCGTGCAGCTGGAATCATTGGATGCATATACAGTGTCATTGCGCTGGTGGTACTGCATTTTACGA
>CAZYYO010000219.1:0-2044 GCA_964650965.1 uncultured Lachnospiraceae bacterium
AATATGCAATAAAGCTGATATGAATATATTATCATTCATACCAGCTTTAAGCAACTAAACTGTTTATTTAACTCTTGTTATGATTTCATTCTTTTCATAATATGATTGTACTGTTCCTGTGTTTTCTTTCTATAAGCTTTATCATCATCATCCATCCATCCTCCATAAAAATAATGAACGGATACAGTAAATTCAGTCAATGAAATTTCCCCACTCATATAATTATATGGATGATTTATTTCCGAGGGGTAAATTGTCACTCCCTCTATCACTTGTTTCTTTCCGTTTGGCATATATCCATATTTCATCATATACTTTGATTCATATAAGCCATTTGTTTCTGTATTAAATGTACCATCTTCAAATACGAAAGGAATTTCTCTTCTATTATCCAACATATTCTTCAAAATTGGATGTTCTTTCACAAATCCACATCCTCCACCAGTATTAATGTTGCCCCACTGTTCTGTTGCAACAAATCCCGGCTGAAATAACATGTTATCAATATTTTTTATTAAAGAAACATCTGTATCAAAATATATGCCGCCATTTTCATACAGAATATCCAATCTTGCCATATCTGTAACAAACCCATATTTCCCATGATCATACGCTTCTTTTGTATAACGATACTTATTCACATCATAATTATCTTCATTCCACTGTATGATTTCATAATCTGGGCAGTATTTCCTCCATGTTTCGATGCATTCTTTCAAAAAAAGAGGCATTTCATTCCGTCCAAACCAGCAATAGTGAATCTTCTTTGGAATCATTAATTGATCACTTACACACTCTTCCTGGAATGGCTTACGCTCTTTGAGCTGTTCCGCCTGCATAATCGGTATGATATAACCTTCTACCTGATCCAGTTCCTGCATTTCATCCAGATATTTGACAATAGGATAGAATTTACTATTTGTAATTAGTATCATCGTTCCATCCCCAGCTGTTCTAAGGTCATCTACACTTTTAACTTCATACTTATATTGCTCTACTTGTATAAAGTTCCCCACTTTTCTTCTATCTGCATCCACAAAGAAATCAACATATTCATATAATTCGTACTTTTTTATAATATATGGCATAATTACCTGTGCAATCATGCCTGCACCATAAATAATTACATTTTTTTGTTCTTGTTTTATTTTTTCTGCTAATTCTGAATATCTCTCATTCTTAAGAATCATAATTCTCTCCTGCCTGATCTCGAAGCGAATTAAGAGTATTATTTATCATTGTAGAGCTAGTCCCTTTTGTATATGGAAAAAAAATAATTTTCACTCCTACCCCATTAAACTTATCTTCATACTCTTTCCATTTATCCGTACCATACCAATCATCTCCCACAAACATAACATCAAACTTTAATTTTTTCCATGCATCAAACTTATCCATTGATCTTTGAGGTATTGCAACATCAACGCATTCTATGTTCCGGACAATCTCTAGTCGTTCTTCAAAAGGAATAACAGCTTTTTTGTGTTTATACGCAACAAGCTCATCTACCGTAACGCCTACTATAAGTTTATCACACAATGCTTTTGCATTCTTAAGCATATTAAGATGCCCAATATGAAAAAGGTCAAATACTCCTGTTGTATATCCTATTACCATATCCTTCCCCCCTTATTTATTTTGATAATCTCTCGGAATCTCTAAGCCAGTAAAATCAAGGCTTTCAGATTCCTTTTTTATAAAACCCCCACTTTTTTGTCAAAAACGCTTGACATCTACATCAAAAAATGTGGCGCTTCGCACCTATTGATTAATAAGTACCGTCGCTCGCGGTGGCAATCATTTTTCGATATGGAGGCGATTTTTATGTTACCTGTTAACTGTGGCAGTCATGCTGACTACCAAAACTTTGTTGTTGAAAACTTACGTAAATATTATCCTGACCCTGATTCCATTGCTCGTTCCACCTGGGATATCATTGACCGCTTTTGGAATCTTGATTTATCATTTACTGATTCCTATATGAAAAACAAATACTCCAAGTATGGTCCTGCTCCAAGAACTCCTTCCTGTATGCAGCGTTCTT
>CAZYYO010000220.1:0-2042 GCA_964650965.1 uncultured Lachnospiraceae bacterium
GTGATGTATCTGGGCAGTGTGGTGGAGATTATTGACGGACGGGCGGTGGCAGGTGGGGCGAAGCACCCCTATACCCAGGCTTTGCTGGGGGCAGTGTTTGACCTTGGGATGGATTTTGAGAAGGAAATTGAGGCGGCCCCGGGGGAACCCCCTAATCCCCTTAGTATTCCCCGGGGCTGTCGCTTCCAAGGCCGCTGCCCGGGCTGCAGGTCCATCTGCAGACGGGAGAAGCCGGCCCTTACAAAGATAGCCCCAAGCCACTGGGTGGCCTGCCACGCATACACCACCCCGGAAAAATAACTGCAAATGGAAAGTAGAAAAGCGACGAGGAGAAAATCAATGAAAAAGAAAATGGCTAAATGTGCAGCAGTGCTGATGTGTCTTACCCTGTGCCTTGCTACTCTGGTGGGATGCGGCTCTGGAGGAAAGGACGGTGCTGGGGGAACCTTGGTGATTGGAAGCGGGCAGTCCCCAGGAACCATGGACCCCGTAAAGGCTTACGATGGCTGGTACCCTGTACGTTACGGTATTTGCCAGACCCTGACCAAAATGAAGGACGATTATTCCATTTCTGGTTGGCTTGTGGAGGATGGCTATTCCGCAAATGATGATCATACGGTGTGGACCTTTACCATAAAGGATGGGGTGACGTTCTCCAATGGCAATACGGTGGATGCCAATGCCGTTAAGGCTTCCATCCAAAATGTCTTTGACAATGGAGAACGGGGACCGGAGTACTTTACCCCGGTGTCCATGGCCGCGGATGGGAATACGCTCACCATTACCACAAAAGGAGCAGAGCCCATTCTCCCCACCAAGCTGGCAGATCCGCTGTTCTGTATCATCGATACCTCGGTGGACAACAGTAAGATCGCCGACAATGGTCCCATTGGCACGGGCCCCTATGTGTGCGAATCCTTCGACTCTGCCACCAAGGAATGCGTGGTGGTGAAGAACGAAAACTATTGGAATGGTGAAGTAAAAACGGATAAAATCGATTTTATCTACACCGAAGATCAGAGTACCATTAGTATGGGACTTCAGTCCGGGGATTTTGATGCGGTATATAACCTAAGTATGAATGATATTGCTACCTTTGAATCGGACAGTAATTACAAGGTGGAGACCAACCCTAGCGGACGGACCACCATCGGCTTTATGAACCAGAATAAACAGCTGGGGGACAAGGTTCTGCGCCAGGCCATCCTCCAGTCTATCGATAAGGAATCCTATTGTGAAAATCTTTTGAAGGGTCAGTACATTGCAGGAAAGACCCTGCTGACATCGGCGGCGGATTACGGCTACGATACCTTAACTGATCCCAATGCCTTTAATGCAGATAATGCTATTAAAATTCTGGATGCTGCGGGTTATGTGGATGCCAATGGGGATGGCTTCAGGGAAACTCCGACTGGGGAAACCATTAACCTCCGCTTTGTGTACTACACCGGCCGTCCGGAGCAGCAGATTGTGGTGGAAGCCACCCAGGCCAGCCTGTCTAAAGCGGGCATTAAAATCACCCCGGAGGTCCACGACACCCAGACCGTGATGGATATGCAGAAAACCGGGGACTATGACCTGCTGTGCATGAGCATTAACATGATGAACTGCGGGGATCCGGAAAATCAGATGAATATCTACTTTGCTAAGGGTGGGACCTATAACGCCACCGGCTATGCCAGTGAAGAATTTAATACCCTTATGGATCAAATCCATGTTGAAGCGGATTCAGCCAAGCGCACCGACCTGGTTAAGGAGGCCGAGCAGGTACTCCTAAACGATGCTGTGGCCATTTATTATTGCTATCCCATTATGAATTTCGTCATGAAGAATAATGTGGACGGTGTGACCAGTACACCCGCTGATTTTTATTGGGTGGATGAGAATAGTACAATTTTATAAAAAAGAGGAGCTCTTTATGACAACTATGAATACAGCGATGAATCAGGATATAAAAGAAGAGATGACGGATTATTGGGCCGCCCGTGCAGAACAGTTTGCGGCTTTGCGCATTCAGGAATTAGAGTCTGAAATGAGTAAAC
>CAZYYO010000221.1:0-654 GCA_964650965.1 uncultured Lachnospiraceae bacterium
CGCTTAAAGAAGGTTGGGATAATCCCAATGTATTTACAATTGCGAAATTGCGCTCTAGCGGAAGTGATAATAGCAAATTACAGGAAGTAGGTCGTGGATTACGTCTTCCTGTTGATGAAAATGGTAACCGTATCTCTAATGAGGAATTTAAGCTTAATTATATTGTAGATTTTACAGAAGCGGATTTCGCTCAAAGACTTATTGAAGAAATAAATGGTGAATTACCAGAAACACTAACACTTTCACAAGAAGCATTGGATAAGGTTTCTAAAGAACGTGGAGTTGATCCAGATGACTTATTTATGGACTTGATGATGAAGAAATATATCAATCGTAATTATGAAATCCGTACTGAAAACAGAGATGCTTTTTATGCTGATTACCCTGAATTTACTAAAGGTATAAGTAGCAACAAAGTTACTGATGTTAACAAAAATAAGAAAGAAGAAATTCATGTAAGAAAAGCAGTTTATTCTGAGTTAAAAGAGCTATGGGAACGAATCAACCATAAATATTACTTGTTTTATGATAGGGATTTAACAGATGAAATACCACAGGCACTAAATGATATTTTGAGAAAAGTTGGTACATTCGGTAATGTTACTTTGTATAGCCACAGAGATCTAGTTGAAACAGAAGGGAATGCTATGGTTG
>CAZYYO010000221.1:664-1044 GCA_964650965.1 uncultured Lachnospiraceae bacterium
CGAAACAGCCAGTTGTGATTGGAATTGATTATGGATTTAGTATGATGAAGACAGGAGCAGGAATTGTATTCAGTAATGGAATTGTCAAGACAGAGGGTAGACCACCAGAGGTTCAGGGCAGTTTATATTATGATGGCAATTATTATTCTGTTGGTGGTGCGCGTATGACTGTAAACGAGGATAAGACAGCCAATGATAATTATTTTATCCTTACGTTAGTAGCCATAGCAAAGGAATTGAAATGTGGAATGCTTGGAAATAATGCAACAGTAATTCTTGGGGTTGGTGTTCCGTTCAAGAGATATGGAGCAGAACATATTAAGTTGCAGAAGTATCTGATGAGACCAGGAATACTTGCATACGAATTTGAAGGAGAGGAG
>CAZYYO010000221.1:1054-1980 GCA_964650965.1 uncultured Lachnospiraceae bacterium
TCAGATTAAAGAAGTATTTTGTTATCCTCAGTGTTTTGCGGCAGTTGCAAGTCGTATTGGGAATATGAAGGGGAGATATGTGGTTGCAGATATTGGCTCGTGGACGAAAGATATTGTGAGCATCAATGATGGAAGAGTTATGGTGGATCAGAGTGTGACGATATCCCATTCCATTATCGCTCTATTTCAGAATATTATCGCTGAGGTTGACGCAAAGAATGGAAAGAGAATCCCAGAGGATGTTATTCAGGATTATATTCTGGGAAAATCAGTAGTGTTACAGCCAAATGCAGAAGAGATTATTCTTCAGAATCTTCGTAAGTTTGTAAGTGAGACAGAGGGACAACTGAATGAGAACGGATTTGATATTGATTACTCCAACGTCATTTATGTTGGAGGTGGTGCAACAATTATGCAAAAATATGCACCAGAAAGAAGCAATGTAACATATCTTACAGATGTTTGCTTGAATGCAAAAGGATATGAATTACTTGCAAAATCGCAGATTGCTGGGAAATAGGGTGCATCTATGCAGAAAGTAAAAGAAGGCTATCGTGCTTCTGTTCGTTTAAATATGAATCATTCAGAGCAAAGAGAAGTGTATGAAATGTTTGAAGCAATACTACAGACAGGAGATTATGTGAATGAATCTGATGTATTCAGGGATGCAATTAGAAAATTGTATGATTTCAAATTTCGTAAGGAACAGGAGCAAATGGCAATAAAGAAATGTGAACAATGTGCAGATATTGTATCAGGGCGAGTGAGAGAAGTAATAGAAGATATATTGAAGGATTCTTCTGCTGCTTTTGGTGGAGAATCGGAGAACCTTGAAAATGCCTTTGCAAGAAAGGGAAACAAGCCACCAGAAGAAACACAGGAATTACCGTCAGGATTATGTGATTTTATGAATTTATTATAGCGAA
>CAZYYO010000222.1:0-1955 GCA_964650965.1 uncultured Lachnospiraceae bacterium
TCTAGAAACATTTTGCAGCAAGTATATATTGTCCGTCCAAGTTCATGTGATAGTTATGTGGGATATAGAATAGCAGGGCTTAAATGGTCAAAGGATTTTACGGAACTTATATAAGATTGATAAAGATAAGAGATGATTAAGAGCAGTCTTAATAGTCTCATTGAAGTAAATGTCCAGTAATGCGAAGGAGATGAAAGAAATGTTTGGCAAGAAAAAAGTACATGTGGAATATGATAAAGCGCATATGCAGCCGGTTATTCATGCAAGCATTTGTACCGGAGAGCAGGTCGCTGGATTTAAGAATATTGATACAGGGAAGTTCGAAGAAGTCATGCTGATTCGTGATAGAAAGGACTTAGATACGTTTTTGAAAATGTATGACCTGACGGATACCAGCATAAAGAAGGAGTATTGACTTCGGATTAGAGTTTGACGGAGCGTCCGAGAGACTATGTGGTTTGTTTTGGACATCTTGACGTCTCTCATTTTCTGTTGGAAAAGTGAGAGGTAAAAAGATAACATTTTATATATGATAAGTTATAGGAGATGATTATGGATTGGATTGAATTATATTTTAATGCTGATCCAACGAACATGATTTACGAAGTATGGATTCCAGTAGTGAAAAGTAGAAAGAATGGAGATTGATATGGCGAATACATATGAAGATTTTTTACAGACAGTGGAAACAGAACATGTGGATTTTGTAAATCAAATGCATGAGATATTCATGGAAAATGGATGTAAGATTGAAGTGAAAGATGCAAAACAGGGATATGTGGTGACTTATTCCTACATGAAAGAAAAAAAGATAATCGCTCTCATGAACTACGTGTTTCGTAAGAGTGGCATGATGGCAAGAATTTATGCCAGAAATGTTTCTATTTATCAAAGTACATTGGATTTATTGCCGGAAAGTATGAAGAAGAATATTATCAAGGCGGGGGATTGTAAGAAATTAACCGGAGTATCAGAATGTTCACCAACTTGTACAGCAGGCTATGACTTTCATATGGATGGAGAAAACTATAAGAAATGTAAGAACAGTGCATTTTTCTGGTTGATCAATGAGGAAAGTAAAGAAGATACAAAAAAGATGATTGAAAATGAATTGAAATTGGCAGAGGTAGATTAAAACATAACTCTACGGAGCGTAGGTCGATTCTAAAGTGAACCTCTGATATGATAAATATGCAACAGAGAACGAAACACGATAGTGGTAGAGTGTTCTGAATAATTGAATCATAGAAAGAAGCTAACTGTTTAGAAGGTACTGAACAGTTGCGAAAGAGGGCTTATTATGAGTTATGTAACAGGTAAAATAATCAAGGAGTTGCGGGAACGAAAGAATATGACGCAGAAACAGTTGTCAGACAAGATGCAGATTAGTGACAAGACCATATCTAAGTGGGAGACGGAAAGAGGACTTCCTGATATTGGCTTGATAGAAAATCTGGCAAAGTGTCTAGATGTTTCCGTAGCAGAGCTATTGACGGGAGAGTATGCGGTGAACTCCAATCGTTCGGCAAATATGCGAAAGGCGAAGTTCTATGTCTGCCCTATTTGTGGAAATGTAATTCAGTCCACAGGAGAAGGCACATTTTCATGCTGTGGAATCACACTGCCAGTATTGCAGGTGGAGGAAGATGACCAACGACATGAGATTCAGGTGGAGCTTATAGATCACGAGTATTATGTGCATATGAATCATGCCATGAGCAAAGAACATTATATCTCATTTCTTGCATATGCAACTTCGGACAGAATGCAGTTCGTGAAGCTTTATCCGGAGCAGAATGTGGAGTGCTGGTTTACGAAGAGAGGACATGGGACGATTTATGCATATTGTAACCAGCATGGGTTGTATCGAGTGAACGTATAGTGGGCTGTCGCGTGGAAAATGTGATAGTTGTGTGACGGTTGTGTGAATCCTTACGTTCTGCTATTATGTTACG
>CAZYYO010000223.1:0-1941 GCA_964650965.1 uncultured Lachnospiraceae bacterium
CCGATTGATTGCTTAACAATTCTTAAATTCAGTAGCTTAGATACTTGAAAACTCTTTGATTTCCCTATATAATGATAGTACGGTTATATACCGTCTTCAAACAAAGTGAAACCTTGATTTTACGCTGTTTTCGGTAATTTAAAGCTTCCATATTATTTTGTTTTTTCTTGATTCTGATTTGAATCTATTCTTTTAAACTGACAGATTATTTCTGATTTCTTTGTGTACCATTCCGAACCACCCTAGCCCTCCTTGCCCGAACTCCCAGGAGGGGACTCTGTAAATGTGGTCTTATTAAAATTGATATTTAATATAATTTGGCACCTGCTGGAATAGCATCAGCTAGCATAACCAGATTAAGCTTCTCTTCACCATTTACATAATGGATTGCTGACAATAGCATACCACATGATTCTATACCCATCATAGGTCTAGGTGGAAGATTGGTTATCGCCAAAAGTGTTTTACCAACCAATTCTTCTGGTTCATAAAATGCATGGATTCCAGAAAGAATCGTTCTGTCTGTTCCTGTTCCATCATCTAATGTAAAGTGAAGAAGTTTCTTACTCTTTGGCACAGCTACACATTCTTTTACTTTCACTACTCTAAAGTCCGACTTTGAAAATGTATCAAAATCCACATGATAGTCAAATAGCGGTTCAATGCCTAATCCATCTTCATTTTCAATTAGTTTCATGCCCTCTTCTTCCTTAGGGAACTCTGCTTCCATCAAAGCATTAATTGTATCTTCGCTGTCAGCCATCGCATGAAGTGTCTTTTCAAGTAATGTATCTAATTCCCATCCAAGCTGATCTGCACCACGTGCAATAACTTCTCTTGAACAGCCTGCAGCAAAACCTGTACTTTTATATTTCTTCTTAAGGGATTTCAGCTCCATATCCTTTGTGCTCTTTGATGGTCTCATAAGTGCTGCTGCACCCACTAAACCTGTAAGTTCATCTGTAGCGAATAGTACCTTTTCCATCTCATGCACTGGTTCTACATCAATTGTTACACCATTACCTACAGTGATTCCGTATCCATGTGAACAAACGGCGTGAATGATATCCTCACCTACGCCAGCTTCTCTTAATAATTCAGGAGCTTTTAAGCAGTGCTCCTCCGGATAAACTTCAAAATCGATGTCATGCAACAAACCAACGATTCCCCAGTACTCAGCGTCTTCTCCATATCCTAATTCATTTGCATACCATTTCATTACTGCCTCAACAGTTATCGCGTGCTGAATGTGAAACATGTCCTTGTTATATTTTTTCAAAAGTTCAAAGGCCTTCTCTCTTGCAATGTAATTCATTTAGTGTTTTTCCTTCCTTGTCTTTTTTCTGCTCATATTTTACCACCTTCTTTGTACATATTCTATCAAAAATTCATCTCGTAGAATCTTTTTTGTTGCATCAAAAAGGAGCTAAAGATTCATCCTCAGCTCCACATTGTTCTATCTTCTTTTCTCACCTGTGCCTTCTTGGTCTGTTTGCTTGCTCTGGTACTTGTCCCTCTGGTAATTCTCCTCTCACCTCTAGCTCAGGCATTTTTCTATGAAGTTCCCTTACCATATCCATTGCTTTTTCATTTTCAGTAATATCAGGATAATACTGCAACATGTCAAGATCCATGTGCTTTCCTACTACCACATCAATCTCATTATAATTATCCGAATCATTCGAATCTTCCACTCGAATTCCAATTGCCTTAATTCCATGCATTCTCTCTGATGGAATCCTTTTAAAGATATGAATTGCTTCCTCTACGGTTTTGATATCTTCATGCGACTCTCCAAGATTATGGAATTCACTGCATTCATTTACTGTTAAAGTAACCTTCTGATTGTCCATGTTTTCACCCCCTATTCATATGTGCTTCGATCTATACTGGTATGGAACCAACTAAGCAGACTGTACTGACTGGTAAGCTTCTTCTTAA
>CAZYYO010000224.1:0-1935 GCA_964650965.1 uncultured Lachnospiraceae bacterium
CAGAGCAGAGCAGAGCAGAGCAGAGCAGAGCAGAGCAGATAATATTGACATTCTGAAAGCGATATGTGCTTTCTTGATTGTTTGTATTCATGATCCGTTTCCGGGAAAGTTCGGTGCATATTTTACGACACTGACTAGAGTAGCGGTTCCCATTTTCTTTATGATTACGGGATACTTTTATGGGGATACTGTTGCACGGCATAAGGAAAATCGACAGATCAGGAAAATATTCTACTTGGTTGTAGGGGCAAATTCAATTTTCTTTATTTGGAATATTGCGCTCGGTATCCTCAGAAGAGATAGCATAGTAACCTATGTCCGGAAAATTTTTACTGGAAAGAGCATTCTGAAGTTCTTGGTATTGAATGAATCACCGTTGGCAGGGCACCTTTGGTATTTAGGAGCAATTCTTTATGTGCTAGTGATTGTTCTGCTGGTGGACAGATTTAACTGCAAAAAGGTTTTATACTATTTAACTCCGGTTCTGCTCATTGCAGATTTGGTGTTTGGAAAGTATTCGCTGCTCATTTTCCATCGGGAGTTTCCGTACATATTAGTTAGAAATTTCCTTTGTGTAGGAATACCATATTTTTGTATTGGAAATCTCATCAGAGAAAAACGGTGCTCTGAAAAATGGAATAGAAAAATACTTCAGGTGCTGATTGTAGTTTTTACGATAACCAGTCTTGCAGAAAGATTTGTTTTGGTGAGTGCAGGATTGAATGCAACAAGAGATCATTATCTCAGTACGACTTTCTTGGCAATCTGTCTTTTTGTATATACTCTCAAGAGCAATTGGCATAATAAAGGATTGGCTGTAATTGGAAGGAAATGTTCCACATGGCTTTATATTATTCATCCGATTTTCATTACGGCTTTCTCAATGGTAGCGGGTAAACTTGGCATAAAATCGATTTACAGATGTGTTGCACCGATTGTGGTTTATTATGCAACACTTGTATTCCTTATCATTCTACAGAAGGTTAAGATGGCAATGAAAAGCAAATAATACACAGGAGGAACAGCTTATGGTGGATTTGATAGATACAATAGTATATGCAGGAAGGTTAAAAGACAAATCTGCCTTGATGAGCAGTTCTTCTGGTGGTGCATTTACGGCACTTTCTGACTTCTTCCTGAAAAATGGCAATGCTGTGGTGGCAGCAATCTATAATTACGAGAATCATACTGCAGAGTTCAAAATGATTTTGGACGAAGAACAGCGTGAAAGAGCAAAAGGTTCAAAATATATGCAGAGCAAGCCTGGTGATATTTACAGGAAAGCGTATCACTGGCTGATGGAAAATCCGGAGAAAGAGTTGCTCTTTGTTGGCATGGGATGCCAGTCTGATGGATTTCGGAAGTTCAGCGAAATAAAAGGAATCTGTGACCGGGTGTACATCGTAGATATTATCTGTCATGGATCTCCAAGTCCAAAGTTGTGGAGAGAATATGCTGAGTCTATTCAGAAGAAAGATGGAAAGATAACTTATCTCACCTTCAAAGACAAGCGCAATGGTTGGAAATCCCCAACGGTTTATGTGAAAGTCAATGGAGCAGAGAAGCCAATTAAAGATTATGTTAAGGTGTTTTATAATCGGTGTGCGTTGCGGCCATCTTGCTATGAATGTCCTTATGCTACCACAGAAAGAAAAACAGATATGACCATTGGCGATTTCTGGCATATTGAGGAGACGATTCCAGACTTCTATGACCCTAACGGCAACTCGTTATTCTTGATTCACACAAATCGAGGAGAAGAGCTGTTTGAAAAGATTCAAGGTGACTTGGATTGTAGATTGAGTAATACAACACAATGCTGGCAGGCGAACCTTGAAGCACCGACCAAGAAGTCTGAGCGAAGAGAAGAATTCTGGAATGATTATCAAAGGAAAGGAATTGATTTCGTTATGAAGAAATATGGAACAGTTCCAA
>CAZYYO010000225.1:0-1575 GCA_964650965.1 uncultured Lachnospiraceae bacterium
ATAAAAAACACCCTTACAAGGGACGATAAACTCGTGGTGCCACCCTATTTCATATCATATGATATCTTTCATGAGATAACGGATCAGCCGGAAGTGATTAACTTCTCTTAAAGGTAGATTTCAATGACTTGTCTACTTATTTACACCATCCATAAGCTCTCTATAAGATTTATCATTTACTTGTCCTTCTCACTGATTTAACAAATTGATTATAACACATTCATGTATAAGTTCAAATAGAATTATACCCCATATAAGTAAAAAAGAACCCTATCTTCTAAAGATAAGGTTCAATTCGTTTATTCTGCTGTATTAACGATGTCTTCTGTAGACTCCTCTACAATTTCTTCTTCGTTAGATTTTTCTACAACTTCAACACTTGATACTGTAGAACCTTCTGCAACTTTAATAAGTCTAACACCTTGAGTATTTCTACCTGCTGTTTTTACTTGTTCCATTGGAAGTCTAATGACAATACCTTCACTTGTTATGATTAATAAATCTTCATCACCGTTTACGGCACGTAATGCAACTAATTGTCCAGTCTTCGCTGTTGTATTAATTGTCTTAACACCTTTACCACCACGATGTGATTGACGATAATCTTCTAATGGTGACATTTTACCGTAACCATTTTCACTAATAGCCATAATAGATTGACCTTCTTTATCAGTTGTCATACCAATGACTTGACCACCATCAACATTAATACCTCTAACTCCTGAAGCTGTTCTACCCATTTTTCTTACATCAGATTCTTTGAATCTAATTAATTTACCATTAGATGCAGCGACTAAGATTTCATCTTCTCCAGTTGTTAATTTAACTGAGACTAATTGATCTTCTTCTCTTAGTCCAATAGCAATCTTACCAGATTGTCTAATACTTTCAAATTCATCTACATGAGTTCTCTTTACTAACCCATTTTGAGTCACAAAGAATAAGAATGTATCTTTATCTTCTGTAATATCATCTTTATGAATTGAAATCATAGATTTTACTGTTTCATCTTTATCTAAGTTCAATAAGTTTACAACTGGTAATCCTTTAGCAGTTCTACCAAATTCAGGAACATTATATCCTTTAATACGATAAACTTTCCCTAAGTTAGTAAAGAATAATAGATCATCATGTGTACTCATATTAATTAATGAATCAACAATATCATCTTCATTTGTTCCCATACCCTTAATACCTCTACCACCTCTATTTTGAGTTTTGTAAGTATCTACAGGCATACGTTTCACATAACCATTCGTTGTTAAAGATATAATAACATCTTCTACTGGAATTAAGTCTTCATCTTCTAAATCAAATGTTCCTTGAATAATTTCTGTTCTTCTAGGATCAGCAAATTTATTCTTTAATTCCAATAATTCAGTTTCAATAATATCTAAAACTCTTTGTTCATTTTCTAAGATATCTTTTAAATCAGCAATTAATGCTAATAAATTATTTAATTCATCTACAATCTTTTCAACTTCTAATCCTGCTAATCTTTGTAGTTGCATTTCTCTAATTGCTTTTGCTTGTCTTTCAGACATATTAAAATCTTCCATCAATTTTTGTTGAATG
>CAZYYO010000225.1:1585-1922 GCA_964650965.1 uncultured Lachnospiraceae bacterium
AAGCCATCTAATATATGTGCTCTATCTTCTGCTTTCTTTAGATCATAAGCAGTTCTTCTTCTGATAACTTCTTCTTGATGTCTTAAGTAATGAACGATCATATCTTTTAATGTTAATGTTTTTGGTTCATTACTAACTAATGCTATAGCATTAACTCCAAATGTTGTTTGTAAAGAAGTGAGTTTATATAACTGATTCAAAATAACTTCTGGTTGAACATCTTTACGGAGTTCAATAACAACTCTAAGACCTTCTCTATTAGATTCATCACGTATCTCAGTAATTCCATCAATACGTTTTTCCTTTACATGTTCAGCCATCTTTTCAATTAATCTTG
>CAZYYO010000226.1:0-1921 GCA_964650965.1 uncultured Lachnospiraceae bacterium
TGCAAGTTTCACATCGTGAGGTGTGGGAGAGAGGAAGCAATAGCGAAATCGTGGCCCAAAGAACATGAACTGAATAAAAAGGCGTATTAAGTGGATAAGTTGGCCAAGAACAACAAAGTCCAAAAGACAATCGTAACCTTAATGCGTAAATTCAGTGGGTAAACGAGGAAAGATGTAGTACTTATCCCGTGAGATCTCACTAGCGATATAGTAGTAACAACGAATAGTGAGAAGTCAGCAAACGTCATAGTAGGTATAGAAATATACTGAAGGACTGAATGATTAAATCGTGTAAATGAATGTATGTTTCTAATGAATATTTGACAATCCAAAGTCAATGAAACGTAATGAGTTGAAATGGATACAAATCTAAAACAAATCATTAGAAAGCGGAAAGGAAGGAGCACACAAGTTATGTCAAAACTATTAGATGATGTAGTTTCAAGAGAGAATATGAAACTTGCCTATAAAAGCGTAATCGCAAATAAAGGTGCGAGTGGTATAGATAACATATCTGTTGATGAAATCAAAGAATACGTTAACTCAAATTGGGAAGACATCAAAACAAAAATCCAAGAAAGAAGATACAAACCATTGCCAGTAAAAAGGGTAGAGATACCAAAAGCAAATGGAGGCATAAGAAACCTAGGGATACCAACAGTTATGGATAGAATTATTCAACAAGCGTTGGTACAAGTACTAACACCAATATGTGAACCACATTTTAGTGACTATAGTTATGGTTTTCGCCCGAGAAGAAGTTGTGAACAAGCAATCCTAAAGATATTGGAATATTTAAATGATGAATACAGTTGGATAGTTGATATAGACTTAGAAAAATTCTTTGATAATGTACCACAAGATAAACTCATGAGTTATGTGCACACCATCGTTAACGATGGAGATGTAGAATCACTCATAAGAAAATATCTACAAGCAGGGGTTATGGTTAAAGGAGAGTATCAAGCAACGAAAGTAGGAACACCTCAAGGAGGAAACCTATCTCCGTTATTAAGCAATATTATGCTTAATGAATTAGATAAGGAATTGGAATCAAGAGGATTACACTTTACAAGATACGCTGATGACTGTGTAATAGCAGTGAAGAGCGAATCAAGTGCGAAAAGAGTCATGCGAACAATAACGACATGGATAGAAAGAAAACTAGGACTCAAAGTCAATATGAGTAAAACACATATCACAAAACCAACGAAACTTAAATATTTAGGTTTTGGATTTTATCGCAATTCAAAAACGATGGAATGGCATAGTAGACCACATCAAGATTCAATAAAAAGTTTTCAAAGGAAACTTAAACAATTGACATGTAGGAAAAACACAATGGCATTTCAAAAGAGGATAAAGCAACTCAATCTTGTGATAAGAGGATGGATAAATTATTATGCCATCACAGATATGAAAACAGTGATGACAAGAATAGATGCACATCTTAGAACAAGACTAAGAGTTATCCTATGGAAACAATGGAAAGTACCACAAGCAAGAAGAAAGTGGCTCATCCGACTTGGAATAGACTATGATAAAGCGAAACAAACATCATACATGGGAGACCATTATCAATGGGTAGTAACAAAGACATGTGTAGTAAGAGCGATATCAAAGAAAAGACTAACCCAAAATGGGTTAGTCAGTTGTCTAGATTATTATCTAGAAAGACATGATTTGAAATTTAATTAAACCGCCGTATGCCGAACGGCACGTACGGTGGTGTGAGAGGGTAAAATAACAATGGTTATTTTACCCTACTCGATTTTATTTTGTAAAAGAAATCTTAAATGGAAGCGAATAAAGATGCGTTTTTAAAGCAACTTACCGATAGGAACTTAACATTTTAATCTTGATGAATAAGAAGAGTTGTGATAGAATATCCAAGAACTGGTTCGAGAGCTAACACCCAGTA
>CAZYYO010000227.1:0-1324 GCA_964650965.1 uncultured Lachnospiraceae bacterium
GGCGGGCATTTTAGGAAAGGGCTTAACAGCCTTGGATTTACCCCAGGACTCCTGTCAGGGGGATCGGGCGATTCTCAATATCATCACCCAAATGGGCGGTCAAATCACTCGGAGGGATGGGAGTGTGATCGTCACTCCCGGGGCCACCCGAGGGGCCACCATCGATGTGGCCCAGTGTCCGGATCTGGTGCCTGTACTGGCGGTGTTGGCGGCATTATCTGAGGGGGAAACTCGAATCGTTGGAGGCGAGCGTCTGCGCTATAAGGAATCGGATCGGCTGTCGGCTGTCAGAGAGGTGTTAAATACTCTGGGTGCCCAAGTAACGGAAACCCCGGACGGTTTAATCATCATCGGGGTGGAGAAGCTCCACGGCGGCCAGGTGGACAGCTTTAACGACCATCGTATCGCCATGGCCACGGCGGTGGCCAGTGTGGCCTGTGATGGGGATATTATACTGACCCGTCCGGACTGTGTGAAAAAATCCTACCCGGAATTCTGGGAGGTATGGAATGAAAAAGGAGGTGCAGCCAGTGGGATCGACCTGGGGAAATAATCTTAAAATATCCGTTTTCGGAGAATCCCATGGTGCGGCGGTGGGAGTTGTCATTGATGGGCTGCCCTCGGGGATTACCCTGGACGAGGGAGCAATCGCCAAGGAAATGGCTAGGCGCTCCGCCAGTGGAAAAAACCTGGCTACACCAAGGAAGGAAGCCGACGCCGTGGAAATCATCAGTGGCACCTTTAATGGCTGCACCACAGGGACGCCTCTTACAGGTATCATCACGAATACCAACACTAAATCCAAGGACTACAACCGCAATGTCCTGCGCCCGGGTCACGCGGATTATACCGCCTTCAGGCGGTACCAGGGCTTCCAGGATCACCGGGGGGGAGGACATTTTTCCGGGCGGCTCACCGCCCCCATGGTCTTTGCCGGGGCAGTGTGTAAACAGGTCCTGGCCCAGTGGAAGCCAGGGGTAGGCATCGGCAGCCGGATTGTGGCCATTGGCGGCGTATCGGATGCAGTGGAGCTTCCGGTGGCGGCCTATGGACAGATGACCTTTAGTCACCCGGAGCTGCCCATATACGACAGCCGCTTAGAGGCTGCTATGCGAAATGAAATCTTAGATGCCATGGCCGAGGAGGATTCCGTTGGCGGCATCATCGAGGGCTTTGTCACCGGCTTACCCGCCGGGGTGGGAGATCCTATATTTGACACCATGGAAAGCCGGCTGGCTTCCATTTTATTTGGGGTGCCAGCCGTCAAGGGCCTGGAATTTGGAACTGGCTTTGCCATGGCCGCGGCCCGGGCCTCGGAGATGAA
>CAZYYO010000227.1:1334-1921 GCA_964650965.1 uncultured Lachnospiraceae bacterium
TCACCCATACCAACCACAACGGCGGGATTAACGGCGGCATCACCAATGGGATGCCCCTGGTCTTCCGGGTAGCCTTTAAGCCAACCCCCTCCATTGCCGCCACCCAGCATACCGTGGATATCGCAGCGGGGGAAGAGGTCATGCACAGTACCTCCGGCCGTCATGACCCCTGCATCGTGGTAAGAGCCTGTCCAGTGGTGGAGGCAGTCACCGCTTTATGCATTTTAGATTCATTAATGGGAGCAGAAAAATGGATGCCATTCGAAGCAAAATAGACGCAATAGACCGACAGATGGCCGCTTTGTACGAACAGCGCATGGCCTTAGTGATGACTATTGCTGAATATAAATACAATAATAATGAAAATATATTCGATTCTGAACGGGAAGCAGCTGTGGTAGAGAAGAATCTTAAGTTTCTTACAGATTCAGAATTTGAAAATTGTTACATCGAGTTTCTTCACTTTATCATGGACCAGAGCAAGAGGTTTCAATCCCAGTGGATTGAAACTCAGAAAAAGAACAATGAAAGCCATGGTGCGGAATAAGGCGGGGTCATGAGTGACCAATTTGTATAAAAAATAACAG
>CAZYYO010000228.1:0-1907 GCA_964650965.1 uncultured Lachnospiraceae bacterium
CTTCTTCTTATATACAGTACTTGAGATGGAATACACAGGATTGGTCAGTGGCATTGTATGGATGGACAAGCTGTACGACGGAATCAATCTAATCTTCGGATGGCTGGCTAACGGCCTGACCTATGGATTCTTCTTCTGCGCACTGGGAATGATGGTGGCATGGCAGAGAAACAGGAAGGCAGGGGAAGATAAGAAGTTAATGAAATATCTCATCGGTTTGGTGATTTCCCTTACAGCATTATTTATAGAAGTCATTGTGATTCGTAGGTATGAACTGGGAGTGAGCTTCGGAGCAATGCTCTGCCTGATTCCGGTAAGTTATTGCTTATTACAGGTTCTGCTTCGAATTCAGATGCAGGATCGGCCAATCTACATCGTAATGCGTAAATTGAGCATTCTGATATTTGTCATTCACTACGGGATTATGGAATTGTTCCAGTGGTTTTTCCGGAATCAGGCAGTATATATGAATTCTACAACCTTACAATATGCTGTGGTGTTAGTGGTAACGATTGGCATATCCCTAACAATTGTGAAATTATCAGAACGGCCTCATATGGGCTGGTTGAAGATTCTATATTAGGAGCACAGATAGAATGAATAGATGTAAGAAATTATCAAAAGATCAGAGATTTGTCATAACGCTAATCGTTTTCTCAGTATTATTGGCATTTTTCTGTTATGGGAAAAGAGTAAATTCATATGATGCAACTATGCTGGCATTTTCTTATAAATATGGATTCATTTCCAGAGGATTCATCGGAACAATGTATCAGCTCTTAGATAAGCTATTGCCTGTGTCTCTCATGAATTATGAAGCTGTGAAGACCTATACCATGATTATCACAATCATATATTATCTGC
The DNA here is from genome assembly GCA_964650965.1 of uncultured Lachnospiraceae bacterium. Classification (GTDB taxonomy): domain Bacteria; phylum Bacillota; class Clostridia; order Lachnospirales; family Lachnospiraceae; genus CAZYYO01. The sequence continues at coordinate 865 of CAZYYO010000228.1, forward strand.
TGCTATTAAGCTTTTTTATAATGTGTTTAAAGCGATGTGCAGAGAAGCATAAGACATATATGGAATATGCCATCATCTTTTTTACCATCTTTGCAGTATCTATGTTCATCAGTGAATATAACTTCGGCAGGCTGGATGTATACCTTGTTATGCTAAGTCTGATTGGGGTGATGCTCCTTGTAAAAGAAAAGGCAGAGTGGCTGGTGATTCCTATTGCCGGGGTATGCGTTATGATTCATCAGGGCTATGTGTTTATGTATTTTAACCTGTTACTGGTGCTGCTGATATATAAGCTGTTATCTAGAGAAGGAAAGGAACGAAAGAAATACTTGATACTTCTTGCGCTAACATTTGCAGTTGGCTCCGTGTTGTTCCTATACTTCGAATTCTTTAGTCATGTCAATGGTGCGGAGATCTATGACGATCTGTACGCTACCGCCAAGAGTATCTGCCGAAAAGGCATTGTGCATGATGATGTCATTAGTGCAGAAGTCTTGGGAGTAGATCTCACTGCAAAAGAAAGAGATATGCATATTCAAAATATAGTTGAGCTGCCATTTTTTATTGTATTGATTATGCCCTATATTATTTTTGCAGTACAATACTTTCGCGGTATTATTAAGAAAGCATCCAGTTCCATGGAGAAATGGAAATATCGATTGGTTTCAGCAGGAGCTCTTACCATGCTTCCGTGCTTTATCCTGAAGGTGGATTATGGTCGTTGGGTATTCGCAGTAATCTGCTACTACATGGTCGTAGTCCTGGCACTGATGGCTATGGGGGATAAGTTAGTAATGGAGGAATTCGTACAATTATGCGATTCCTGGGGAGAGCGATCTCCTTGGCTCATTCTGTTATTATTATATCCATTGATGCTGGTACCGTTTCAAGATGTGGTGATTAGTTTTCTGTCCATGCGGTTTGCCAATTATCCCAATAAGTGGTGGCTGCATGTGTGGTAGGGTTTGCCGCTGAGCGTAGCGAGGGGGCACTACCTTATATTTGATTTAGGAGAAAATAGATGTTAGAAAATCAAACAAAAA
>CAZYYO010000229.1:0-497 GCA_964650965.1 uncultured Lachnospiraceae bacterium
AATTCTTTTTTTAATAATTGTGTGCGCATTATTCCGCCACCCTTTCCATATGGATCATGATATCCTCCAGATCCGCCGCCCGACAGGGCAGGCCAGCCCCCGGTGCTTCAGCAGCCGCAATGAGGGCGGTGTCTCCCTGCTTGCTGCGCTTATACCCCACCAGCTTCTCTTGCAAGGCCACATCTACCCCGCCCTCGGGCAGGGTGACCACCTGGTAGCTGGTGATGAAGTCCTTCATGGGCTGTTCGGCAATAATGCGCCCCTTTTTGATATAGATAATCTCATCGGCGCATTTGTCCAGATCCGAGGTGATGTGGGTGGAGAAGAGGATGGATTTCCCCCGGTCGCACAGCTCCAGGAAGACATCCAGCAGCTCATCCCGGGATACAGGGTCCAGGCCACTGTGGGCTCATCCAGAAGGAGAAGCTCCGCATTGTGGGAGAGGGCCAGGGCCAGGGCGTATTTCACCTTCATCCCCGCGGAGAGCTGGCTGGGGG
>CAZYYO010000229.1:507-1891 GCA_964650965.1 uncultured Lachnospiraceae bacterium
GAAAAGCTCCATATAATGGGCATAAGCCCCATCGTCCCATTTCCTGTAGAAGGCCCGGGTGATGGCCGTAATCCGGTCGAGCTTTTTCCGGGGGTAATAGCTCACCCCGCTGCCCACGAAACCAATGCGTTCTTTGATGGCCAGCTCCTGCTGGGTCAGGTCCATATCGAAAAACCGAATCTGGCCAGCATCCGGATGGACATAGTGCAGGAGCGCATTCAAGGTGGTGGATTTCCCCGCACCATTGCGTCCGATGAATCCGGTGATTTTCCCTGCGGTCAGATGAAAGCTGACATCCTTTAGCGTAAAGGCTGGATAGGTCTTGCATAGCCCCTCAACGGTGAGTACGCTCATTCTTCTTCCTCTTCTTTCCCTTCTTCCCTTTCTTCTGCAGCTTCCCCTTCAAAAATCGCCTGGGTGATTTTTGTCAGCATGGTCTTCGGTGGGATGGCGATCCCCCGCTTTTCATCCCCCAGGACAAGGATACTGTCTCCGGGATGGATATCAAAAATCTCCCGGGCCTCTTTAGGGATGACGAATTGTCCCCGTTCTCCAATTTTAACCGTCCAGGCATACTTGCCCTTTGGTGTTTTCTTTGCCATAGCGCGCTCCTTTTTATGTGAAAAGTATGATTTGTATGATTATTATGATAATCCTACAGTTTCTATTTGTCAAGCCGCCCCGTCAAAAAATAAAAAAAGAACCGAAACAGGAAGTTGTCACGCGTTCCGCTTCGCTTCACTCGGATTGCTTTGGTTTGAATCAGCAGAGAGGGCCGGGGGTGCGGCCCCCCGGCCGAATCAAAGAGATGGTCTTTACCCTTCGGTAAAGAAAGAGGATTTAATGACACCTGCTAAAAAGCAGCAGATGCAAAAAGATTTAATTAAATAGGAATGACCAGTTCTTTGAATTCACAAAAAATCCCCCTCCAGATTGGAGAGGGTTTAAGGCGACACGCTTGTGCTTTCTTAAACGCTCTAAATCGGAGCATTGTAAGAACCAATCACTGTGCCGGTCTTCTGGCTTAGCAATATCATCCGGATTCCCTTCCCATCATACGACAGTGGTATTGAATCAGGCATTTTGCATTACAGCTGCGATTACAGCGGAGGCATCTCACCTCACTTCCAAAACACAGGATCATTCGTATTTAACTGATTTCAGTATACTGTATTGGGTCCTAAAAGTCAAGGGACCTTAGGATCATTTTACAATGACTTCGGATTCCAGGGCGGCAACGGCTGTGGTCATCACCCCAGCGATATCCTCATGGATAATCAGATCCGCCCGGTTATCCGCAGAGGTCGTACTCTTATTAATCAACACAAGATGCTTCCCTCTAAAATAATCAATGAGTCCCGCCGCGGGATACACCACCAAAGAG
>CAZYYO010000230.1:0-1879 GCA_964650965.1 uncultured Lachnospiraceae bacterium
ATCTACATGAAGTCGTCCAGCAGTATCTAAGATTACTACATTTAAACCATTTTTTTTGGCATGCTCTATAGCAGCTTTTGCAATATCAGCAGGCTTATTCTTGTCTCCCATGGAGAACACTTCAACACCCTGCTTCTCACCATTAATCTGCAGCTGTTGAATAGCCGCCGGACGATATACGTCGCAGGCAACCAACAAGGGCTTCTTACCCTTTAGCTTCATCTTACCAGCAAGCTTTGCTGTGGTGGTTGTTTTACCGGCACCCTGAAGACCTGCCATCATAATTACTGTGATTTCCTGTCCTGGGCGATAAGCAATTTCAGTAGTTTCACTACCCATGAGATGAACCATCTCTTCATTTACTATCTTAATAACCATCTGTCCAGGATTCAAGCCATTCATCACATCAGCTCCAATAGCTCGTTCCTGTACGGTCTTGGTAAAATTCTTAACAACCTTGAAGTTAACATCAGCTTCTAGTAATGCCATCTTAACTTCCTTCAATGCTGCTTTCACATCATCTTCTGTCAGTCGTCCCTTGCTTCTTAAATTTTTAAATACATTCTGTAATTTATCAGACAAACTGTCAAATGCCATTCTATAACTCCTCTAGTATTCCATTAGAGATCTGTGCTATTTCCTTCATTATTTCATCCGATGGTGCATGTTTGGCCTGTTGTGTCAATGCATTAATCTGACCAATCTTTTTCTTCACATGGATGAACTTCTCTACCAGATGCAGCTTCTCTTCATAGCCCTCCAGTGTCTTGGTACATCTCTTCACCATATCATGTACCCCCTGACGACTGATGCCTTCGCATGCTGCAATCTCTGCCAGTGATAAATCATTATTTACGAAATCTTCATAGATTCTTCTTTGGTGGTCGTTTAGCAGCTCACCATAGAAGTCATACAAATATCCCTGCTCTATTTTTTCTTCCATTTTCAATCACCTTGAGTTAGTATACAGGATGATTTTATGGGTGTCAAGTATTTTTTCTTGACACGTGATAATTTATAGTATTTGATCAATATTTGAAGTTCCCGCAGATTTTATAAACGGCATCCCCCTCTGTCCTGATATTGGAAATAAGATATTCTAAGTATTCCATGCGTTCTGTAGCTCTTGTTGACGCAAGCGAATTGCATTCGCCATCCATGGCTCAGGCAATCCTTTCACAGACTTCCTGTCTGTGAATTGCTGGTTGGGAATTGGAATACTAAGAATATCTAATTTCCTGCTATGAAGGACGAACGGGGATGCCGTTTATAAAATCTGCTGGTATTTCGTTTTTTCATAGCTGCAGAATAATAAAGACAAGTTTTCATGTTTTGAGAACCTGTCTTTGTTATTTATGCTGTATTAAAATATCGTCTATTACTATACTTGATAATGATAGGCATATTTTTCGAAATATTCTTGAGCTTTTAATTCATCTAATTGGAAACGCTTCTTCAATTTCTCAAGAATGACTGCTTCTGATTTTCCATCTTCTAGATTATCCAAAATCAAAGCCTCTATCCCACGCTCCATTCCCTGTTCGATTCCTTGTGCCATTCCAATTTCAACACCACGTTTCTCTGCCTTATCTAATACTTCACACATTGTTATAACACCTCCATCCTCATTATGAGCTTCTTCGAGCCACGAAACTTAGATAGAATATACTATTTCTTGTCATTTAGTTTATCGGTACAATACTTTTCTATTATGCTTATTAATTCTTTTGCCGTTTCTATTTGTTCTAAAGCCTCTTCTTTTGTTGCAATGTAAAAATCATCATAATCACTCGCATGTCTAATCTCAGAGGCTTCTGCAATTTTTCTTGGCTCAATCACAAATTTTGTGGGATAACGGATTTCGAACATATCTCTTCCT
>CAZYYO010000231.1:0-1806 GCA_964650965.1 uncultured Lachnospiraceae bacterium
CCATCCTTTATAAAATGTGTACCACACTGGCGAAATTCAAATGGGACGTGCATTCTCATGCATTGCTCTCTTATTTGTAAGACCCAGTCATACTCCAATGGCCTGGCATTACCATCTGATTCGCCACCAACTACCACCAATTCTATATTCTGTAAATATTGTTCCAACTTTATATTTTCTAATAAAGGCTGCGCCGTGATAAATTTATGCTTTATTGGAAGCTTCTGCAATAATGCTAATCTAATATCTGCGTTTTTCTGGTTCTCAATGGTACAGCATACAATTACGTTGTCGTACCCCTCTCCCCAGTCTTGTGGAATGCAATTCTCAAATCGTTCCATTCGTTTCGTGAGAAATAAAAAGGTGCAATCCTGTCTTTCCCGAATCATTTTCCAGCATTCTTCTCTCCAGGAGTCTGCCTCTTCAATAAGATAATCCGTTGAAAAACAAAGATAAACCACACCGGATTTCATTTTATAGCTTCCGTCCTTTTTTCGCTCTACTGGCTTATAGAATTGCTTTGTCTTCACTACAAGACTGGTATCAATGCCTCTTTTGGCATCTCCTTTGTGAATATAGCAATATTTACATCCCTCACTACATTTATGGCAGCCTCTCCATGGTTCCCACATTGTCATTTGGACTTTCCTCCGTTCTGTTTTGAGCTTTGTTTCCTATTAACCTATAACTCATATCCTGATACAAAGTATATCATATTTTTATCATTCCTTATGCCTCAGTTTGTTTTAACCAATTTTGACTCAGCTGCATCCAGTTGGCACGATACCACTTCATAATCTGCCAGTAGCCGATTCCCCTTAATCCAAACTCTCGAACCAGCTGAAATTTTGCTTCAAGACTCTCTACATTTTCAAACCAAACCTCGTGGAGAATATCATCCTGTATATATTGAAAATAGGGAGACTGTGCCACCTGGTCAAATTGTATCTCTACCTGCTGTGTCACTGCAAGCTGCTGTGCCTCTATGTTTCCCAAAGTAATTGCCTGGGTAGTTCCCCTTACATAAGGAAGTGCCCAGTCATAACCATAATTGGGGATTCCCATACTGATTTTCTCTGCCGGGATTTCAGTCAGTGCATATTCTACTACTTCTCTCACCTTATTTAATGGTGCCACTGCCATAGGTGGACCATAGGTATACCCCCATTCATAGGTCATAAGGAGAACTCCGTTAGCTGCGGCTCCAAGTCCGGCATAATCCTTGCCCTCATACAGTAACCCCTTCTGTTCCCGGGAGGTCTTAGGTGCCAGAGCTACCGTCACTTCATATCCCTGTGCATTCATTTGATTTGTCAGATTAGCAACAAATGTAGTAAATGCATCCCGGTCCTCTGCCAAAATATATTCAAAATCCACATCAACGCCACGAAATCCTTTTTCTTCCATCTGAACTAGAAGCTGGTCTATCAATCGTGTTTGATAAGCCTGATTTTGCACAATGCTGCTAATCAGGCGATTATCAAATCTTCCCTGCGTGTCTAACGGTGTTAGTGTAAGTATGGGACGTGTTCCGTACTCCCAGGCTGCCTGAATCATCCACTGATCATCTAGTTGGGGCGGTATCAACTCCCCTTCCTGGGTAAAACCATAGGAAAATATAGATAGCTCTGTAAGGTAGGGAAGGGTCTGTCGTAATGTCCAGTCACTGATAAATGGATAGGCATAACCATTCACCCGTATTCCCGGGTCTCGTATCAAAAGTGCCTGCCCAACCACCAACGGATATGGATAGGGAATCTGATTATCAAATGCTATCTTCTCTACCGTAAGTCCATAGGTCTGGGC
>CAZYYO010000232.1:0-1803 GCA_964650965.1 uncultured Lachnospiraceae bacterium
CTGTAACTGCTCCCTTTTGCTTAGAAGCCTGCTCTATCTTATCTAAGGCATTCAGAACTACTTCCTGTATGGGGACATAATCGGAAGAGCCTCGATTTTGTATCAGGGAGAAAATATCCTTCTCCGTTTTCTCCAGGATATATTCCACAGACTCATTTCCATTGTAGCAGTCGTTCTCTATCTCCTGATTTACCCGAATGACCTGCCGCATCAACGCCTTATCCTTCACAATCTGTGCATAGGCTTTCACATTAATGGTTACCGGAACTGCCGTTACCAAATCGCCAATATACTCCAGGCTGCTAATTTCTGCGGGAACATCCTTTTCCTTTAATTTATTCTGCAGGGTTACCAAGTCTACCGGCTGACCTTCGTTATACAGCTCCACAATGGCCTCAAACAAGATTCCATACTGCTGATGATAGAAATCATCCTTATGGAGTATCTCCATTGCAGACACAATGGCCTCTTTATCTACAATCATGGAACCAACAACGGACTGCTCAGCCTCTAAGCTGTTGGGCATAATTCGTTTAATCAACGCTTCTTCCATGAATTCCTCCTATATTTCATCGTGAGCTTTTCTCTCACTGCTTCTCTTCTTACTCTTCAGATACATGTACATCCAGGGTTGCTGTTACTTCCGGGTGAAGCTTTACCTTCACTTCATAGGTTCCCAGTGCTTTGATTGGCTGGTCCACTACAATCTTCTTCTTATCAATCACCTTGCCGTATTGCTCCTTAGCTGCCTGGGCAATTTCCTTGGAAGAAACGGAACCAAAGGTTCTGCCGCCCTCTCCTGTTTTAATCCTGGTCTCTATCTTCCAGGTCTTTAATTCCTCTGCCATAGCCTGAGCCGCAGCAAGATTGTCCTGTGCCACCTTTTCTTCATGCTTCTGCTGAAGCTTTAAGTCATTTAAGTTCTTTGTAGAGGCTTCCTTTCCTAATTTCTTAGGAAGAATCATGTTTCTCGCATACCCTTCGCTTACCTCTACAATCTCTCCCTTCTTTCCAAGGGTCTTAACGTCCTGCAATAATATTACCTTCATAGCTTGATTTCTCCTTCATCTATTAATGCATCCAGAATTGTTTCTATTCTATGCTTCACTTCTTCTACATTGCTTCCCTCTATCTGGGCTCCGGCCACATTTAAGTGTCCACCGCCTCCCAGACGCTCCATAATCAGCTGAACATCTATCTCATCTATGGAACGAGAGCTTACAAATACCTTTTGTCTAAATTCTGTTAATACAAAGCTTGCTTTGATACCTACAATATTCAACAGCTCATTGGAAGCCTGAGCCCCTACGATAGTTGGGCTTTCCAGCTGTCCTGCTTCACATATGGATATGGCAAATGCTCCCCGGTATACCTCAGCATGGCGTACCACCTCTGCTCTTGCCTTATATGCGGACATATCCTCTCGAAGCAGCTTCCGAACCCGGGTAACCTCTGCTCCGCATCGTCTCAAATATGCAGCTGCTTCAAAGGTTCTTACACCTGTCTTAGTCATAAAGTTATTAGTATCGATTAATATTCCCGCAAAGATACAGTCTGCTTCCATGGACTGAAGATGCAGGTTGTCAGAAAAGTACTGAAGCACTTCTGCTATCATCTCACAGGTGGAGGATGCATAGGGCTCTATATAAGACAGAATTGGATTCTGCACTACCTCGCTTCCCTGTCTATGATGATCAAATACTACAATACTGTTGCTCATTTCCAGCAATTCCGGACATTCTGTATAGTTGGGACGATTGGTATCTACAACCATAACCAGTGTATCTCTGGTAACAATATTCA
>CAZYYO010000233.1:0-1769 GCA_964650965.1 uncultured Lachnospiraceae bacterium
CCACTAAAATTATATTGAATTAAGCCTAACTAAATGGCATTGATATTTTAAGGCGTTATCATATACATTGGTGGACTTCCAGTCAAATGCTCCATAGGTAGCTTCCAACGCCGGTATTCCATCTGCACGTTCATCAAATTCTCCCTGAGATGCAAACCGAATTTCCGATGCATGTGCCTGTAAATCGGATATGGTGGAAATCCCTAATTTCTTAGCCACATCTGTACGAATGGCAAGTCCCTGACCGTCATTTGCAGCAGAATAATCTAACCAGGTAACCTGAAACTGCTCCTTATACTCTGCCTTAACCCTGTCATAAACCTGTTGTGCATCTGTAATAGGATCCAATCCCAAGACTGCCAGCAATCCGGTTCCGGTATATTCCGGATATAAATCGATTTCATCATTTACCAGTGATGTATGTATCACCGATGAGGAAATGTTATACACACGCTCCACATGATAGCCTGCATCCTCTAATGCCAACGCATACACTTCAGCCACAACCTCACTTTCTGTAAATCCTTTCGCACCAATGCGAATGGTTGCGGCATCGCTATTTGCTGCCCTAGAACCACATCCTGCAAATAAGGACGCTGCTAATACTCCGGTTAATAATATTGCTGTTATTTTCTTTCCTATTGTCTTCATTTTCTTTTCCTCTCTTTTCCATCACCTATGTGATGTTTTCCTGTTGTCTGTGTGTCTGTTATAACTGCAGATATCTCGTCTGGTACCGATAGATTCTATCTAATACCCAACCTGCAATTAATGATAATAAAGCTACCGAAATTCCTCCGATATATAACAAATCAATTCTCATTAATCCTAATCCCGTGAAAATAATATTTCCCAGTCCACCGGCCCCAATATAGGAGGCCAGAGTGGCACTGGCAATCACTTCCACCACTGCGGTTCGCAAGCCTGTAAATATATATGGAAATGCCAGGGGAAACTTAATCCGAAAAAATTTTCTAACATTTCCCATTCCCATTCCTGTTGCCGCTTCCATAATTTCCTGGGGCAGATTCAAAAATCCCTGTGCTGTATTCATTAAAATTGGCGGCAATGCCAATATGGTCAGGGCTACAATTGCCGGTTTTAATCCTGTCCCCATAAACGGAATACAAATAATTAAAATAGCAAGGCTTGGTATGATACGAAGTAATCCAAAAAATTTCTCTGTGAATATTTGAACAAATCTCCATTTAGAACAAATAATGCCTGCCGGGATACCAATCGCTGCTGCAATAGCTACCACTATCACACTGATTTCTATATGTTGTCCCAGTAGCTGTAGATACTGCTGCCCATTTTCACTAAAATATGTAATGATCTTATCCACAAGTTCTCCTTTCTGTTTGTCTTGCATCTGCGGCTGATCTCTCATCTCACAAGTCTTATTCACCTGTTTGACAAGTATAAAAAAAGAGCAGCCGCACATGCAGCTGCTCTCAAAACAATCTGGTTATGAGGACACACTTTCTGAAATACCTGAATTTCTGCATGCAAATTGACCTATATGTTTTTTCTCTACGCACATACAGCAACACATACACATATTCATTTCACTTGATAATAAGTATTTCATAATGATGCTCCTCCTTCTCAAATAGTTTTTTGATTTAATTCATATTAACCTTATAGGAATTAACTGTCAACCCCTAATTTTTATTTTTATCAAATTAGTTGTATCAACGCTTCCACTGCTTCGTCACTGGTAGCCCAGCTTGTTGCAAATCTTACAATGGTATGATTCTCATCTGCTT
>CAZYYO010000234.1:0-1762 GCA_964650965.1 uncultured Lachnospiraceae bacterium
AAATCTTGCCAGCTATCCTGACATTATTTATGTTTTTCTCGATGACACAGATGTTCCCCCTGCAGAGGAAACCCATCTTAATTACTATGTTATTGACGGCTATATTATCGGTACAGAGCAGACCTTGACCGAGACAGAGCATGTATCATTGTATAATCCTGCACTTGCACCACCTAAGAAGGATTCTTTTTCATAAAATAGAAATATAAAAACCACATTTTCAGATATTTAATAAACGGAGGTATCATATGGGCGAGAGATTAACCCAAAGCGACATTGACAAAATCAAACAGGAGATAGAGCATCGTAAGCTGGTGGTAAGAAAGAACGCTATCGAAGCGGTTAAGGAAGCACGGGCACAGGGGGATTTAAGCGAAAATTTTGAATACTATGCTGCCAAAAAGGATAAGAATCAAAACGAAAGCCGGATTCGCTATTTAGAAAGAATGCTGAAAAATGCTACTATTGTATCTGATTCTTCCAGTGATGATGAGGTTGGCATGAACAATACGGTCACGTTATATTTCCAAGAGGATGATATGGAAGAGACCTACAAGCTGGTAACCTCCATCCGCAGCAATTCCATGAAGGGGCTAATCAGCATCGAATCTCCACTGGGGGCTGCCATTAAAGGGCACAGGGCTGGGGACGTGGTAAATGTAGTGGTAGACCCATCCTACTCCTACCAGGTGAAAATCCTTGGTATCGATAAAACTACGGATGATTCTCAGGATAAGTTGAAGCGGTATTAGGGCTTCCATTTCAGCTATTAAAGCTTCGTGAAATCATCAAAAAGGACCCAAGCCCGGAGAACTTCTCAATCTTGCAAAAACTCATTACAGAGGATATAATCGAAAGTATCAAAGCAAATCAAGTGGTAGGAAATATTACCCAGGATGATGCCAATGAACTGATGGGTCTAACCCGAGAATTATTCCATCATATCTATGAGCATTACGAAGAATTGGGAGGTGTCAGGGATATGAAACCTTTATTAGATGGAGCCATGGAGCTGCCAACGGATAAATACCGCAGGCGGATTGATGAGTTGGAAGAACAACACCAGCAAGACAAGCAACAAATCTCCCAGCTCCTAGAGCGAATCCAGAAGCTGGAGCAACAGCAAAAACAGTAACAACGTCAACCAGCATCCAGAAAATAAGATAAAGCGAGAAGCCGCATCCCATATGAGATGCGGCTTTTGTATTTCCTATAATATTGATGAAATCATAGATATCCTGGCAATGCATCATGCAGTGACACCTTGCCTACGCTGTGCCAACAATGTTCCTATGGATACCAGTATCAGAGATATGATTACCATTATCAGATTCAGACTGCCTGCCTCTCCCAAAAGAAGTGCCGACAAAATCACACCAAAGACCGGGGTCATAAATCCAAATACTGCCACACGAGATACCGAATTGTATTTCAGCAATTCCCCCCACAGGGAGTAAGCAACTGCTGATACCAGTCCCAGATAGCATAGCATTAACCAACCCTTAGCAGGTACATGTTCCAGAGGAATGATACGAAATCCTCCCATAGTCAGTCCCATTGCTGCCAGCAGAATACCTCCCAGAATAAACTGATATCCACTGAGAACGAAGGGCTCCTCCTGGCTGGAATAACGCTTCAAATACACCGAAGAAAACGCATACATAACCGTGGATATGAAGATACAGCCCTCTCCCAGGAAGCTTATATGAATCTCCAAGCCCATTCCCTGAAGATTCACCAGCACTACTCCCATAAATCCTAT
>CAZYYO010000235.1:0-1739 GCA_964650965.1 uncultured Lachnospiraceae bacterium
ATGGCAAGACAAAGGCTATGGTGGAAGAGATTTTGGAGGATTGCCGTAAGGCCTACGGTATCAATTACTGCGTCTTCCGTTATTTCAATGTTGCCGGAGCCCACGAAAAATATCCCATTGGCCAGGCCCTGGATATCAATACGGCCCTGATTCCCCTGATCCTGGAGGTGGCCGCGGGAGAACGGGAAAGCATCGGCATTTATGGGAATGATTACGACACCAAGGATGGCACCGGTGTCCGGGATTTCATCCACGTGGTTGATTTGGTGGATGCCCATATCCTGGGGATTAAGAAGTTGATGAAGGGTGAAAGCGGTATCTACAATTTGGGGAATGGCCAGGGCTTTACCGTACTGGAGATGATTGAAGCGGCCAGACGGGTAACCGGCCATCCCATTCCGGAGGTAGTCACTCCCCGCCGAGATGGGGATATTGCCATTTCCATCGCCAGCAGTAAAAAAGCCAAGACAGAGCTTGGCTGGGAACCCGTGTACACGGATGTGGAAAAAATCATCGAAACCGCCTGGCATTTTAAGTGCCGCTAATGGGGGGGATGGCGGACTCCAGATGGCAGTGCTGGATAATCCAGTCAGCAAGCCATCTTGCCATATAAGCCACCAGCAGCCCAACGATTATCCCCACGGCCACATCGCTGGGGTAGTGGACGAAAAGGTAAAGCCGGGAAAAGGCGATGCCCAGGGCAATGGTGAGGAGCCCCCATCGCAGCTTGTTCTTATAGAGACAAAAATAAGACCAGGCAGCGGCAAAGGAGGTGGCAGCATGCCCAGAGGGAAAGGATGTTCCCATGGGCGCAGGGATAAGGATTGGATAATTGTAGGCGAGATAGGGCCGGGTTCGGTTAAAAAGTGGCTTTAGGCCAAACTGAACCAACCCGGCGGATAAGGCCACAGATATTCCCATGACGATTCCCGCATAACGGGTTTCTTTTTTTGCCAATAATAAAGCGGTGACAATAATCCAAATGAGTCCCTTATCCCCCAGAAAGGTGAAGCCCTTAAATAGGACATCACAAAAGGGACATTGCAAATCATTTTGAATACTGTAGAGAATGCCAATATCCATTAAGGCACCTGAATCGCTTCTGGAATCTCCCAGTCAATGGGTTCTTTACCGATGCGGGTGAGAAAATCATTGGTTTGGGAAAAAGGCCGGCTGCCAAAGAAGCCCCGATGGGCGGATAAGGGGCTGGGGTGGGGAGATCGGATGATGCAGTGCTGCTTACCGGTGATCATGGGGATTTTCGATTGGGCAAAGGCACCCCAGAGAATAAAGACCACCGGGTCCTCCCGCTGGTTTAGCTGCTCGATAATATGGTCCGTAAATTGCTCCCAGCCCTGGCCCCGATGGGAGGCCGCCTGTCCGGCTCGGACGGTGAGTACGGCATTGAGCAGAAGGATTCCTTCATCTGTCCAGTGCTTGAGGTAGCCATGGTTTGGGATGGGGCAGCCTAAATCATCCTGAAGCTCCTGGTAGATATTGCGCAGGGATGGTGGAATGGCGACATCTGGCTTTACCGAAAAACTGAGGCCATGGGCTTGGCCTGGGCCATGGTAGGGGTCCTGCCCCAGGATACAGACCTTCGTATCGGAGTAGGACGTGAAATGAAAGGCATTGAAAATATCGTGCATATTGGGATAGATTGGTCGTGTTTTATATTCAGAGATTAAAAATTGACGGAGCTGTTTATAATAATCCTTGATAAATTCCTGCTGGATGGT
>CAZYYO010000236.1:0-1731 GCA_964650965.1 uncultured Lachnospiraceae bacterium
CCAGCCACGGATATCTTCTCATGGCTTCTTTCTAATATATTTACTCATTGTAACAGAATCCACATTTATTGCTGGATAAATGCCATGGCTCGCTTTATAGTCTTCACTGCCTCCGGCATCTGGGGAAACAATGGATACGCATGGCACACTCCATGAGCTACATCCAGCTGAACCTTGTGGTCTTCCTGTGATAGCTTCTGATACAAGGATGTGGAATCATCATATAATACCTCTGTGTCAGATGCCGCCAGAAAGATGGGTGGTAATCCTGTATAATCTCCAAAATAGGGAGACACATAGGGACTTCTCATTAATTCTTCCGATGGATTTGCGTCTCCAAATACTGCTATATTCTGTCCCGGACGAAGCAACGCATCTTTTAACATATAATCCGTTGGAACATTTTCGGTATGACTAGGTAACGCTTCTGCCTGATTTGTTACAGGAGAAAAGGCAACAACTGCTTTTGGCAGCTTCTTTCCCTCATCCCGAATGCGGAGTGCAACAGATAACACCAGGGAACCACCTGCACTTTCTCCCATAAGAACTACCTGGCTCATATCATAACCCTGTTGGACGATTCCCTCATAGGCTTTCATGCAGTCATCTAACTGAGCTGGCCACTGATTTTCAGGGGATAGGCGATAATTATTGGCGATTACCGTATATCCATATTTATCTGCCAAATAATAGGTCAGTGCTCTTCGCTCTAATGCAGAGCCTGTGGTAAATCCACCTCCGTGGATATACCAGATTACCTTCCCTGCATCTGGCTTCTTGGGAGTGATAATTTCTCCATCAATTCCGTGAAAATCCGTTAACTGAAGGGAAACACCCCTTGGCGCCTTGGGTGGTTTTCTGCTGGCATTTTGTTCTCTTTCCTTCACATAATCATGCACTGCATCTGGTGCTTCTGCAGGGATCATGGCAAATATTTTGTTCATCATTTTTGCTTGTACACTTGGCATAGATTATTCCTCCTATCGTATCATAGTTTCAACCTATTATCATTCATTTATTTTCCAGGAAATGGTCTTTGTTTCGCCGAATAACCAGTCACTTCCACCTTGATTACATTTACAATAGAAACCATCTTCTCATCAAAGGTAAAGTCCTTTCCGGTCTGGGTCTTCATTACGATGGACAGTCCCTGTTTCTTCTCTTCTACATCCTCTACAATGCTGGCAGTTCCCTTTCCCATAATACAGCTGTAGCTTGTACCATATTGACAGGCAATTTTTCCTGGAAATGGTTGTACGTCACATTCCATCTCAAAAGATACCTTAGGATTTGCCTTAATCACCTCTATTTTTCTTCCTTTGATGGCTCCATGCATATAGAAGGTTAGCTGGTCGTCCTTCATCTCATATCCATAATTCATAGGCAGCACATATACCTCATCCTGGTCTAATAACCCTAAATGAATGATTTTGCAGGTATCTAGGATTCTCTTGATTTCCTCCTTATCTGTAACTGCCCGCTCCCGTCTTGTAATTCCGTTATTGTAATTCTCCATGGTGTCTTGTCCTCCTGCATTTATCTTCTGTTATTATAGCACTTTTCTACTGTATGTTCATTCTTTACTCCCTGAGATTTTCGGTGTCCACTTCATGTAATTGATATTCGCCTGCCTTGCCTGTGCACACAAATCTTTTGTCTTTAGATGGTACATTTTTCCATCCTTTATAAAATGTGTACCACACTGGCGAAATTCAAATGGGACGTGCATTC
>CAZYYO010000237.1:0-1725 GCA_964650965.1 uncultured Lachnospiraceae bacterium
GCTAAAGCTGCCAATGTTAAACACCTCGTCTTAACGCATTTACCACAACATGGCGATTTAAAACAACTACAAAAAGAAGCGCAAGAAGCAGCTGGCGATACGGTTGACGTATCATTAGCAGCTGTTGGAAAAGTATTTAAAATTTAGGAGGATGTCCCAATGATTTTTGTTCCAAATACCATTCACGATCCAAAAATAAACTTAGCTATTGAAACCTTTTTATTGCAAGAAATGAAAATTGATGAGCCGATTTTACTTTTTTATATTAATGAGCCATCGATTATCATCGGTCGTAACCAAAATACGATTGAAGAAATCAACCAAGATTACGTAGAAGAAAAAGGAATTCACGTTGTCCGTCGTTTAAGTGGCGGAGGAGCGGTTTACCACGATTTTGGGAATTTAAACTTCAGTTTTATTATGCCAGATGATGGCAATTCGTTCCGAGACTTTGCTAAAGTTACAAAACCAATTATTCAAGCATTGCATGAGTTAGGTGTGACAGGAGCTGAATTAAAAGGGCGTAACGATTTAGTCATTGGCGATAAGAAGTTTTCAGGAAATGCGATGTATGCAACAAATGGTCGGATGTTTGCTCATGGCACGATCATGTTCGATAGTGAAATTGACGAAGTTGTTAATGCACTAAAAGTCCGTGCAGATAAGATTGCTTCGAAAGGGATTAAATCAATCCGTTCGCGTGTAACAAATATCAAACCATTCTTAGATGAAAATCATAAATCGATGAATACGGATGATTTTGCACAAGCAATTTTATTTAAAATTTTCGGTGTGGATTCAATGGCTGAAATTAAAACGTATACCTTAACCGAAGATGATTGGAAAAAGGTTCATGAAATTTCAGATAAGTATTATGCTAACTGGGAATGGAACTATGGAAAATCACCTAAGTTTGAGTTGGAACGTCGTAAACGATTCCCAATTGGTTCTGTAGAAATGAAATTAAACGTCCAAAAAGGCGCTATTTCAGAAATTCGGATCCACGGAGACTTCTTCGGATTAGGTGAAATTAAAGACGTTGAAGATCAACTAACTGGTGTAAAATACGAAAAAGATGCATTAAAAGCCGCAATCGATAAAATCGACATTGGCAAATATTTTGGAAATATCACAGCAGATGATTTAGTAGAGTTAATTTATTAAATGGATTACTGGATAGCTCTTTTATCCTAAAATATTCATCAAAAAGCTTCAAGAACGTTCGTCTACCAACGAATGCGCTTGAAGCTTTTTTCATTGTTACTCATTTTGTGAAAATGAGAGTTGACAGAATACAGACTTAAGGCCGATTTTTTCAAAAAACAATTGTGATAGATTAGTAAACAGTCAATGGATAATTTAAGGAGGACAATCACAGTGAAACAAGTAGTAGAAGTTAAAGAAATTACAAAAATATACGGTAAAAAGAATGAAAAACAATATGCCGCCTTAAAAGGAGTATCATTTTCGGTTGAAGAAGGTGAATTTGTAGGGATTATGGGGCCTTCTGGATCAGGTAAAACAACGTTATTAAACATGCTATCGGCTCTCGATCAACCAACAAAAGGGACTGTTTCGATTGGAGGACAAAGTTTATTAGGGATGAAAGAAACGCAATTAGCCGATTTTCGAGGAAAAAATATCGGCTTTATTTTTCAGGATTTTAATTTATTAGAGAATTTAACGATGTATCAGAATATTGCCCTACCGTTATCGTTACAAGGA
>CAZYYO010000238.1:0-1724 GCA_964650965.1 uncultured Lachnospiraceae bacterium
GTGGTATATGCCGGTTATCATTGGGCTGTATTTGACATTACCGTTGCTTGCGATGGTGCTCAACCGGTGTTCAGGTAAAGTTATCATGGTACTTGCCGGGAGTTGTTTGGTCTATTATTGTATTGTACCGAATATAAATCTGATTCTTCGGGCATTAGGAATGAGCGAGTTTCATATTACGATTGCACTGGAATATACGGGTGCGTATTATGGATTGTATATGGTAGCCGGCTATGCAGTCAGCCGCCTTCTGATTAGAATGAAAAGGGAACAATGGTCTCGAGAACGATGGAACCTGGTGGCCATTGCAGGTTTGGTAAGTGCAGCAGTAGCCTTTGTCATAACGGTAATATTTCAGCTGTGGTGCTATACCAGGGGATTGCAATATAATGTATGGTACGATTTTAGTTTTCTGATGATTAGTGCATGGGGATTATTTGTTGCTGTGGCAGTATGGGCCAGCGGGAAAGAAAGAAGAATATTCGCATGGCAGGGGTGGAATGTGGTATCTGAGGCATCTCTTGGTATCTATTTTATACATTTTCCAGTAATGCTTATTATGATTCAATTTGTAAATCAGCCATGGATGCATACGGGATATGGGATTTTTCTTATGGTTATCTGGTGCATGGCAGTGAGTCTGTTGATTGAGAGAATTATTGTGAAGATACCGAAACTTAATAAGATATTGCTTCTTCAGGAAGAAAGTAAAAAAAGACCAGTAGCACAGGATGCTGTGTTTACAAAAAGCAAAGTCGCACACGAGCCGAAGAAAAAGGTGCTGTCGGAGAAAAATGGACGAGTTGTATATCTTGATTTCGTGAAGGCTATAGCAATTATCATGGTTGTGTTTTGTCATTATGTTACTTTGCCAAAGTCTTCTGTATTAGGAAATATCCTGATGGGAATTGCCTGGTGTGCCTGCCCTATGTTTTTTATGGCTTCAGGAGCATTATCCATTACAGCGGAAGCATGGAATTGGAAGAAGTATGGGAAACGATTTGCAAGTACTTATCTGGTATTGGCAGTATGGAAAGGAATCTATCTGATATTTTTTTCTCTACTGAATGAAGTGACATATACAATTCCGTTATTGCTGAAATATCTTTTCTTATTTGGTAAAATCGAAAATGTAATGTCAGAGCCACTATGGTTTATGAATGTATATTTGATGCTGCTATTACTGTTGCCAGGGCTTTGGCAGTTGTATCATGTGCAGAAAAAGGGAAAAATTGTTCTTCTATTTGTTATGGGGATTGTATATATAGGCACATCCTTCCTGCAATCCACAGGATTGATATTCGGTGTATTGGCAAATCTATTGGGAGTAACCCCAATATCTTTTGCGGGACTTAATGAGATTTTCCCATTTTCAGCAGGAAGTCTTTATCTGATTTATTATATAGCGGGGGCTTTTCTTCATGACTATCGTGAGATTCTTGGGAAGAAAATGGAAGTGTTGTTTAGCAAATATGTGTCATTGGTATATATAAGTGTATTCCTGGTAGGTCTTACATTGGTTATCCTGGTTAAGCATGTACAGACCGGAACCTTTGCATGGGATAATATCTATCTGGAAAATGGGTATGGATGGATGGGTACGATTCTTATGGCATTTGCCTGTTTTCTGCTGTGCCAACATATGCGATATGATGCATGGGCGATAAAGTTTGCAACTATTGTAGGAACATCCACATTGTCAATTTATTATTTGCATTACATGG
>CAZYYO010000239.1:0-1692 GCA_964650965.1 uncultured Lachnospiraceae bacterium
TACTTTTCTCAAGTGTGTTCATTATAAGGGGCATTATCGGCTTTGTCAAGATGGAGTTGATTACTATGCTTGTAGCTTTGCCTTGGCAGCAGCTTTCTTATCCGCAATATTTTTCTGAACTTCCACCATACGTTCTTTACTTAGTTCATATTTCCTCATTGCCAAAATATTGCATATCCAGCCAAACACAGGGAATCCAAACATAAGAATCATTGTTAACCAGAACAAGGGCCATGTTGCCGTATCTCCCATCTGGGGCATTGTTGTTTTATATCCAATAAGTGCCGCTCCAAATGCCGCAATTGTAGCTGCCAGAGAAGAAATTAATTTATCTACGAAATTATATACACCACTTACCGTTCCTGGCATGTAATTTCCCGATCTCTCTAATTCGTAATCTGTAACATCTGCTTTCATGGTTCCTTCTGCTGTTGACAAGATCATTCTCACTCCAGTGGATACAATCATGATTGCCACATAAATGAACATAATTGGTCCAACAATACCAATATTCTTCATTCCTGTTGGTCCCAGAATCAGACAGAAGATAAATGTCATACCTGCTAAAAGAATCGCTACAATTGACCAAACACTTACCGCTTTCTTGCACCCTTTTTTTGCGATATATGCACCACCAAGTACTCCAAAGATAAGACCAACTACCATACTGGTATTTCCTATCATGGTTGCTGCTTTAAAATTTGCAATTAAGATACCGCTCATCATGGTTGCTACAATCGATTGTGACGCTGTCTGCTGTGCAATTTTATCTGATGCTCCTGTAATAATATAGAGGCGAAGTGCTTTATTATCCTTTAACAAAGACCACATATCCTTTATTCCAATCTTATTGTTCTTACCCCCTGTTGTAATTCCTCCAAGTACTTCTTCATTATCAAAGCTTGTACATCCAATACATGAAATCACCACAAAGATTAGTCCAGCTCCTATATACCAGAAGCAAGCTTCTTTCAGGCAAGCAGCATCGTATTGATTGTTATATTTTGGCAGAATTACAAAAGATAAAAGTGTATTCAATACCATTGGTGTTATGTATGAATAAATAGTTCCAACAAGATTGACAAATGGTCTTTGCACCGGATCATTTGTAATAACCGTTCCAATAACTCCTGTGCACATATTGAGAATCGTATACCCAATAATATGTACCACATAGATAGCTACAAATACGAGAATACCTATTGCTCCAGAAAACACACCGGAAAGCAGATTAAACATGGTAATATCCGCAATAGCCATTATGAACCATCCAAGGAAAATGCATTTTCTTATCTTTCCATGTTTTCCTGGTGTCATACGATCGAACCAGGCCGCCAAGATAGGGTCTGTAATACCATCAAATATTCTGGTTCCTGTGATTATCATTCCTGCCAGTGCAACCCCAATTCCAAATCCCACATTTGCAATATAGCTTGCATACATCATTAACAGGTAAAAGCATAGATTTGTTCCTTTAGTAGCAATTCCAAGACACATGGACAGCTTGCTTGCCTTACGATATTGAACCCCATAATCCTCCGTTACTTTTTTTGTCATAAAAAAACCCTCCTCAATGTTTTGTCTTTGTGACTTAAGCATACAGAAAGGTTTTTATTGTTTACTGCAAATTATTTATATTAATTACTCAAACTTCGCACATAGATTTTAGCTATGCACCTTGAAAATTCAATA
>CAZYYO010000240.1:0-1686 GCA_964650965.1 uncultured Lachnospiraceae bacterium
CAAGTAAAAAAGCCCAGTAAAATCAAGGGTTTGTGGCGTTTGTAAAACGCCTAAACAAATATAATAGTAGGAGAAAAATGACTTATGGATAAAATAGCAGTACTAATTCCTTGCTACAATGAGAGTAAGACAATTGAAAAGGTAATCAAAGATTTTAAAGAGGCACTTCCAGAAGCAGTGATCTATGTATACGATAATAATTCCTCCGATGGAACAGATCAGATAGCAAAAAACGCAGGAGCCGTAGTTCGTTATGAATATCAACAAGGCAAAGGGAATGTTATTCGAAGAATGTTCCGTGATATCGATGCACAGTGTTATATTATGACAGATGGAGATGATACATATCCAGCGGAATTCGCCCAAGAGATGGTGGACAAGGTGCTCAGTCGTAATGTAGATATGGTGGTGGGAGATCGCCTGTCTTCTACTTATTTTGAGGAAAATAAGAGACCATTTCATAACTTTGGTAATTCACTGGTGCGCAAGTCAATTAACTCCCTATTCAAGACGGATATCAAAGATATTATGACAGGGTATCGTGCATTCAGTTATCAATTTGTGAAAACTTTCCCAGTGCTGTCTAAGGGATTTGAGATTGAGACAGAGATGAGTATTCATGCAGCGGACAAGAATATGTTTGTTGAAAATGTAATCATAGAATATCGAGATCGACCGGAAGGCAGTGAATCGAAATTGAACACCTATTCAGATGGAATGAAGGTGCTTATGACCATAGCTAGATTGTTTAGAACCTATAAACCAATGGCATTCTTTGGATTACTCTCTGCTGTGTTGGCGATTCTTGGTATTGGATTTATGATTCCAGTGTTACATGCTTATTTTGTGACGGGAGAAGTCCTGAGATTTCCAACGCTTATTGTATGTGGGTTTGTATTACTAACCGGAATTATTTCCCTGTTTTCAGGAATTATATTACAGACAATTACCTGGAAGAACAGACAAGATTTTGAGATGGAATTGCATCGAGTAGGACAAGAGATAAAATAGCGTATGAGTAGTAATGGATGCAAAGAAACGCAACAGAATATCCAACTCCTCCGTGCCCTCTCCATCATCGCCGTTGCAGCAATTCACACTGTGGACGGATTCGCTGGAGCAATCTATATCCGCCCATTGGTGAATTTCTCAGTGGCGATGTTCCTGTTTCTGTCCGGGTATCTGACACATATGAATGGAATGAACTGGCGCATGATATATTCCAGGCGGATCACAAGAGTTATCATTCCATATGTGATATGGTCGGTAATATACACTGCCTATCGCCATTCCTGGACGAATTTCCCAGTGAAGCTTCTCACTGGGCAGACTTGTGGAATCTATTATTATATCTTCGTATATATTCAGATTACATTGTTGATTCCGCTTTTGGCGAAGCTTGCAAAGAGTAGAATCTGGTATCTGGGATTACTAATTACCCCGATTGCAATCCTTTTGGAAACCCTATACGCATGCCGGGGAGGTTATCTGATTTTTCCTTGGAATATTAACAACTGCCTGGTTTGGATTTCTTATTTCTATCTGGGAATGCTATTAGGAAATGAGACTACATTGTCAAGTGCTGTGAGAGATTGGCTGCAACGGAAAAGAAAATATTGGATGGCAATTCTCTTGATCATCGGATATGTCCTGGAAGTATGGGAAGGCCTGCAGTGGTCCTCTGTT
>CAZYYO010000241.1:0-1670 GCA_964650965.1 uncultured Lachnospiraceae bacterium
GCTTCATTGTAAAATGAAGTTGAACTAAAAAAGATCCACAGTGATCGATTTCCATGTTAGGATAGTTTTGTCAAGAAACAAATCTAACAGGGGGCACAATCACCATGGATTATAATGATCATACCACTAATAACCTTA
Organism: uncultured Lachnospiraceae bacterium; assembly: GCA_964650965.1. GTDB lineage: Bacteria > Bacillota > Clostridia > Lachnospirales > Lachnospiraceae > CAZYYO01. The sequence goes on from CAZYYO010000241.1 coordinate 139, forward strand.
AGGGCAAACACCTAACTTATGGAGAACGGGTAAAAATCGAAATTTGGCTAGAAGAAGGGCATAACCCATCCTGGATAGCAAAAAAGCTAGGAAGAGCTAAAGGTACAATTTATGCGGCAGTAAAAAACGGAATGACAGAGCAGATACGCCAAGGGAAAAAAGAGATGGTTTATTTCGCCGACCGTAGCCAAGCAGTATACGAAGAAAACCGCAAAAACTCTGTAAAACCCTTCAAATTGCTTGAAAGCTGGGAATTTGTCCAAACTGTTTGTAAGATCATGAAAGAGAAAAACTGGTCTGTTGATGCTGCTGTTGGCAGTTTAAAAAAGAATGGCAAATTTGCTGACAAATCGACTGTTTGTACCAAAACCATGTACAACTATATTGACCAAAATATGGTATCCATAACTAATTTGGATCTACCTCAAAAGCTAACACGAAATACTAAACAAAAGAGGGTCCGAGAAAACAAGAAGCGACTTGGTAAAAGTATCGAATTGCGTCCTAAATCGGTTGAAAGCAGAGAATTCTTCGGAGATTGGGAAATTGATACTATAAGAGGACCACGAGGTGAAAAAGGATCTGTCATTTTAAGCATGGCAGAGCGCAAGACTAGAGAGGTTATATTAAATAAGTTGCCTGATGGTAGTGCCGACTCGGTTTTTCAGGCTCTTAAAGACCTGCTTAAGGAGTATGGCGATAAGTTCAGTGAGGTATTTAGAACGATCACTGCCGATAATGGCTCGGAATTTGCTAGGTTACATGAAATAGAAGAACCAAACGCCACCCAAGTGTATTTCACACATCCATTTTCATCGTATGAAAGAGGAACAAATGAGAGACATAATGGGTTAATACGGCGTTTTATTCCCAAAGGTCGTTCTATTGATGAATTTAGTGATGAGCAAATTAAATGGATCGAAGATTGGTGTAACACACTGCCGCGGAAGCTTCTAAACTATTCTTCTCCAGAAGAACTGTTTGAGGCAGAATTGGACAAAATATACGCTGATCCCACTTTTAAGGCGGATAACTTTATAGGTATAGCTGAAGCTACAAAGGTTGGCTAGCCAACCTTATCCTTACTACAAAACTATCTTGGACGGTAGTTCAACTTGAAATTGCAATTTACGATCAAGAAAAAGCAAAAAAACATCAGATGTATTTAGAACGATTTACTGAGGCAAATGTTTCTAGACTAGACCATATTGATTACCGAGCTTGGCAGATTATTAAAACAGCTATAGAAACTCATCCAAACCATATTCCTATAGTCAGCTTTAGTGGCGGAAAAGATTCAACAGTTGTATCTCATTTAGTTAATCGGTATTTTTCAGGCCAACCAGTTTTACATATATTTGGGGATACTACTTTGGAGTTACCGACGACATATTCTTATATATCTGGATTCAAAGAGATGAACAGCAAAATACCATTTATTACGCCTAAGTCGAGTCATGATTTTTTTGATCTATGTAAAAAGATTGGCCCTCCTAGTCGAATAATGCGATGGTGTTGCAATGTTTTTAAAA
>CAZYYO010000242.1:0-1670 GCA_964650965.1 uncultured Lachnospiraceae bacterium
CAACGGCCAGGACTTTGTCGTTGGTGTGGAAGATCCAGAGGATAAAGGGACCCCCCCCCTGGGGAGCATCCGCACCAGGGATATGGCCGTGGTCACCTCCGGGGATTACGAGCGGTATTTTACCGACGCCGCCGGTGTGCGGTACCATCATATCTTAAGTGCGAAAACCGGCCATCCCGCAGATAGCGGCCTCCATCAGGTCACCGTGGTGTGTGCGGATTCCACCAAGGCCGACGCCCTGACCACCTCTCTATTCCTCATGGGCGAGGATTTTGCCAAGGATTATATTGAAAAAACCGATGGGGTTGAGGGTATTTTAGTCACCACGGACAACACCATTTGGGTATCCAGCGGACTTGTGGATTCCTTTGTTTTTGATGAGGGGAATAAGGGCGATCAATATCATCTGGAAAAAAATAATAAATGCGTTTTAAAAAGCAATGGAAATTTTAAAGGGGAAATGTGATATAATATTAAGAAAGAAAATTCGTCAAGTAGTCAACTTGATGAAACACCGATTACATATTTTATGAGTCATTGGAGGTAGATTATGAGTGACTTAGTACAAACCATCGGAAATCGCCTGCAGCGGCGTCGAAAGGCCTTGGGCTATAGTCAAGAGGTAGCGGCAAAAAAAGCGGGAGTACATCCAACCTATATCGGACAGGTTGAACGGGGAGAAAAAAACGCAACGATCACGAGTCTGAGCAAGATTTGTCAGGCTTTAGGATTCCCCATGGAACAGCTTTTTGAAAATTTGGATCCCTGGAATGAAGAAAAAAGTGTGGCGAACCAGTGCTACTCCCTGGTGGCGGAACAGCCTGAGGATGAGCAGGTGGCGTTACTTCAAATTTTAAAAACAACCGTGAATTATAAAAAAAATTAAGGGCCAGATTCTGTTGAACCTGACCCCTTTTTTGACCCCTTAACGAATAAAACCTTCCATCAAACGTTCCATTTGAAGACGCTTATAGTCCATGGAAGAATGAACATAACGGTTGAGAGTAAAACTCGTGCTGCTGTGGCCCAAAAGCTCACTGAGAGATTTAATATCCACACCGCTTTCAATACACCGGGTAGCAAAGGTATGGCGTAGGGCATGAAAGTTGGCATGCTCGATCCCTCCCTCAGACACATATCGGGCAAAACGCAGTTGCATGATCCGTGGCTCCATGGGTTTCACACTGCCTGACAAAAAGTAATGCTGGGGCAGGTCGGTACATTGGCGTAGCTCTTGAATGAGTATTTTGGGAATGGGGATATCCCGGAGGGAGTGATGGGTTTTCGGTGTACTGATAATAACTCGTGTCCCTCCATTGCTCTGTTGAATGCGTTGAAGCGTTTCTCTAATTCTGATAATTCCATGGGTTAAATCAATGGCAGACCACTTGAGGGCACACAACTCGCCGATACGAATGCCTGTGTACAGGCAAAGACAAATGCCCAAAGCCGCATTATCTTTGCACTCTTTTTTTAAAAGGCATTTCTCTAACTTTCTCTGCTCCAATTGGCTTAAGACCCGCATCTCCCGCTTCGGATTATTCGGGAGGATATACGCATCGCAGGGTTCGTTGAGATAACCCTCCTTATAGCCATATCCCATAACACATCGAATCAGACTGGCAATATCCCGAATGGATTTGGGGGATAATCCCCCTTGCCATCCAAAC
>CAZYYO010000243.1:0-1667 GCA_964650965.1 uncultured Lachnospiraceae bacterium
TGCAAGAATTCTGAAAACTTTCTAATAATTCTTAAGAAAATATTAAATTAGCACTCATCTATTGACAGTGCTAACAAGTGGTGCTATAACATAATCAGAAGTTGGGAAATGATTCCTAACGGAAGAAAACAAGTCACAATAGAATGGAGGAATGACTTATGTTAGTACCTAGTATTTTTGGAAAGAACTTTACAGACAACTTTTTTGATGATATGTTTCGTTTCCCATTCGACCATATGAGAGATGACGATATCGCTTCTATGAGCACGGATGTACAGGAATTTGACGACCATTATCAGATGGATTTGGAGCTTCCTGGCTATGCTAAGGAAGATATCCAGGCAGAGCTGAAGGACGGATACCTTACCGTATCAGCCAGCCATACAGATAATAAGGACGAGAAGGATGATAATGGTAAATATATCCGCAGAGAGCGTTACTATGGCACCTGCCAGCGTAGCTTCTATGTAGGTAATGATATTACCCAGGAGGATATTAAGGCAAGCTTCAAGGATGGAATCCTTCAGGTAGCAATTCCAAAGAAAGAGGAAAAACCTCAGGTGGAAGAGAAACACACCATTTCCATTGAGGGATAAGATGTGACGCCCCGTTAAACAGAAAAGCGTTTTACCAGCTTGGTAGACACTTGAATGTTAACGGTGTGGGAAATAGGCATATGAAGCTGGCGGATGAGCTGCATAGCAGCGGTCTGACCCATGAATTTCCTGGGGATATCAATTGTGGTAAGAGATGGATCAATGATGCGACCTTCTGAGATATTATCGAAGCCCACAATGGCGATATCCTCAGGAATTTTGTATCCACGAAGCTTTAAGGCTTTCATGGCACCAATGGCAATCAGGTCGTTATCTGCGAAATAGCAGGAAGCCAGCTCCTCCTTGCTGTCAATAATGGAGAGCATATCGTAGAAGGCACCATCAATGGAAGGAGACAGTTCATGGGTAATGGACTTATTTACTGACATACCGTGCTCTCTAATTGCTCGATGAAAACCATTTTGCCGCTGGAGAAAATTATAAATCACATAGGAAGACCTTAGATGTCCAGGCTGCTTGCCCCGGCAATCAATAAGATAATTGGTTGCCATGTAAGCACCCTGGGCATTATTTATTAGTACACTACTGCAGTTCACATTGTCGAAATAGGTGTCTAACAAAATCACAGGTACAGACAGCTGGAGAAATTCCTGACATACATTGGGGCTGATTTCTGTTCCTAGTAGAATGACACCAACACAGGAAGAAATGCGAAGATCTTCAATAAGTCTGGAAATATCATCAGAGGTCTCGTAGATTTGCAGAGTCTTAAGATGATAATCATTGTGGCGGCATTCCTGCTCAATCCCATCGGTAAGCTGGGAAAAGATTGGGTCATAATTTAAAATTGCATTATGGGCACGGTATATAATGCAGTAAATGTCACCGGTACTTTTACTTTTCTGGGACAGGCGGGTAAAGTCATAGCCTGATTTCTCTGCTTCTTCTAGTATCTTCTTTCGTGTTATGGTGCTGACTCCCGGCTTATTATTTAATGCCATAGATACAGCAGTAGCAGATATATTTAACTTCTTTGCCAGTTCTTTTGCAGAAATTCCCATGATTTCCCGTATCTCCTTTGCAATTCGTCTTGCATCAATTATAAGTGTA
>CAZYYO010000244.1:0-1666 GCA_964650965.1 uncultured Lachnospiraceae bacterium
TAAAGCCTAATCTGCACCGTGTGTCCGATGCAGATTGAAAAATGGATAATTTGTCACTAGAATATAGATGCTTTTGAAGCAGGCAGTACTTGGATGGCAGTGATGTGGTAGTCCCCATTCAGGCATCTGCCTTTTTCAAAGGACTACCACGCTATGAAAGACACAAATATCAAATCATCCTCCAGGAGAAGGACTCCATGGAGCGAAATCGAAGATGCGTCTTCGATTGAGAGTTTCATCGATTCCTGCAACCAGAGGAACTACAGCAGAAGACACCCCTCACCGAAGGATACAGGGGAGATTGCCCTGATTAACTCTGTTATCATTTCTGAATGCAGACATTGCGGCAGCTCCGATATTAAGAAGATAGGAAAGACCTCCGTTGGCGTACAGCGATACATCTGCAGGTCATGTGGTAAATCGTTCACTGCGCTGACGAACACTATTTTCGACAGAGGGGAAGATTTCCATTTCGGAATGGATTGATTTCCTTCTTACAGTCTTTGGTTATGCAAGCTTCTCCCTTACCTCTAAATCCAATAGAAATGCCTACAACACCACGAGATACTGGATGGATAAGGTCTTCCTTGTGCTCCGCGGGACCCAGGATGGAATCATGCTTTCAGGGCATATACAGTTCGATGAGACATTCCTCAAGGTGGCTGCACCTGATGTCCAGCGCCATGAGTCTGGAAAGGAATATAGAGGACTTTCAAGAAATCAGCTTTGTATTGGGATCGCCTGCGATGGAATGAACACTGTATGCTTTTACGAGGGTACTGGGCACACCTCAGGCAAAAGGACTTTGGATACATTCGGCAGTCACATCAAACCGGGCTCATTCGTGGAGCACGATATGGAGAAATCACATCGAATTCTCGTGGAGAACCTGAGGCTTGAGAGTGTTGAGTATGATTCCAAGGAGATAAAGGAATTGCCAGATTCAGAGAACCCACTCAATAGGATCAACCAGTCATGCAACATGCTCCAGAAGTTCCTGCGAGCGCATTCCGGATTCTCGCGCGATGACATCCAGGACTATCTGAACCTGTTTTCCTTCATAATGTCGGCACCTAAAAACAAACATGAAAAAGTGGAAAAATTCATAGAGCGGGTTTTTGAAAAAACCGTTTTGCTCCGTTACAGGGGGTAAAACGGCTATTCCTGCGTTTGTTTGAGGTTATGCAGACACACGGTGCAGATTAGGCTTTTTAATTTTCTATTATTTTTCTATATTTATATAAATATTCGGCATATGTTTTTAACATAAACAATACAATACCAATATAAATAATGGGTCAAAAATATCTATTGTGTAAAATTGGATTATAGAAGGAAAGTCAAAGCGAGTGTAAATTTCTATTATTGTTAATCGACAAACCAGCAATAAAGGAGAGAAACTCTCATGGGGAATGATAACAATTTTGGCCTTACCGCATCTACTTGATGGAAAATGTTTTGGGAACTGGCCTATACCAGTACGTATGAGGAATATGGCAGGAAGGACTGCACCATATACATTCCGGTCCGCAAGACAGTCGAAGAAGTTGCCATGTTCGACGAGAAAGGGAAACGGCTTTACCGGCACGAGAGGCGGACGATAATTCTCAAGCACATTCACTGTTACTGCACATCAGACATCAACGCCAATAGCGGTGAACTACTC
>CAZYYO010000245.1:0-1665 GCA_964650965.1 uncultured Lachnospiraceae bacterium
GCCTGCGCTATTCAGAGCTTGCACTGCAGCTTTGATGCTTTCCTCTAAGGCTTCTGGATTTCTAGCTTCCAAACAACCATCAACTAATTTCCAGCCAATACCTTTATCAACAAAGTAGCCATTGAGCTTGCTCGAAAACCTTTCAGACTCATCACTTCCTTTTGTGTTTTCAAGATGTGAAACTATCTCTTCAATAACGTCATACACTTTATACCAAGCAGTACTATCTAATAGCTGATGGTTTTCGTTATCAATATTAGAGTCGGACCAATTGTTTTTATTAGGTCTAGTCAACAATACTTGGCAAATTTTTTCTCTTAATGGATCGGGTGAAAGCCCTGCCTGATCAGCCAGTAAAATCACGACACCACGCAGTTCTTTCGGCGCATCTAATCGCACCGTAATTTCTGGTTCTTGTGTTGGCTTAAAGCCATGACGCTCCGAGAATGCTGGTTTTATATTCATAGTTATTTTTCACGTATTCATTTCAATGCATGTTTAAGCACTGCCGATGTCTAAAAACGTCTAAAGCTATTTGCACCTCTAGCGTTTAGACATTTACCAAGTTTCCCAACAAGCGCATTTAACCCCTTATGCCTCATGGGTACAACGATGCGTCAGCACGCAGTCATACTCTATACTTCAGATTTAAGGTCTACTATTTTACGTTTCGCAATCAATACCGCTCGCATGGTCTGATCTGGCTTGGTAGCGTCAATCAAATCAACTGGTGAGTGATCCCATGATGTTATTTCGGCTAACTGTTTCTTGATTCCCTGAAGCTCATCAACCAACTTCAGCATAGGCGGTTTGCTGAGCATTCCAGGTAGGCCAGCATACTGAGAAATATCTAGTGTGTATTTTTCGCAATCTAGTTTTTTACTGCCAACTGACTTCCACTGAACAGTAACAGTGAATGGTTTTAATGGAATTTCTTCACCGGCTGTTGTTTTGAAAAGATTGAAAGATATCCCAAAAAGAAAGCTTACTTTTTCACCCTGTGCAATCAATGTCATTGGCGCACGTTGACGTGAAGTATCTAGCTGGATTGAGTATTTACCAAAATTATCCTGTTCCGCTTCAATCTCAAAAGAGATATCCAAAGCAGGACCAGTACCAATATTAGAAAGTGCAAGATTGATTCCTCCTGTTCCTTCTGGATGAATTTCAAAATGCGCAACGACTCTTGGACTAGAACCTGCTTTACGCAGTAGCCGGTTTTCGTTCCATAACAATATGGTCAAAAAAGCAATTGCTAAAGTCGAGAAACCACTAAGGACGGTTGCTATATCCTTCCAGCTTATTTCACCTAACCACTGACAGAGGCTCTCCAATAGATCAATCATCAGAGCTTCCAAGATCGGCTAAAGATAGCTCTCCAGAGAGAAGCTTTGGCAGCAAGATGTCGCGGAGTTCTGATAGTGATTTATTTTCCGTTTTCAAGCTAGCCGAAATATCAAAATATGGACGTACCATTTCATGAAAACACATTAATACTGAGCTTTTGGGAACAATAACAGTAATACCAGCCACTACTTCTGATCGTACTGCTGGGTATGCTCCACCATCAGCGAGGTGAGCAAGATGGTTTATTGCCTCATCCGAGGTTGCTGCAATATAAATGTATTCTGCAAACTCTGGGCTCTTAGGTGAAAGTACCGCAAA
>CAZYYO010000246.1:0-1646 GCA_964650965.1 uncultured Lachnospiraceae bacterium
AAAGGGGCCGACATCTCCAGGGCAGATGCGGAGGACTACATCTTTGGTTACACCATCGCCAACGATATCACCGCCCGGGACCTCCAGCGGAAGCACTCCCAATGGTACAAAGGGAAATCCTTGGACACCTTCTGCCCCATGGGTCCAGCCATCATCCATAAAAACGCCATGCCCCTGCCCCTGGATTTAGGTATCCGGTGCTTTGTCAATGGCGAACTGCGCCAGGAATCCAACACCAGCAAGATGATCTTCGATATTCCCTATATTGTGAATAACCTCTCCCAGGGGGTGACCCTCTATCCCGGGGATATCATTTTAACGGGTACCCCCGCCGGGGTAGGCGTCGCCCAGGACCCACCGGTATTCCTGAAACACGGGGATGTGGTCAAAGCCGAAATCGACGGGATTGGGACCCTTAGCAACATCATCCGATAGCCCTCTTCAAAATCTGTAGGAATGCTGAAGCCCCTGTCTGGTAAAGGCAGACTAAAGGTTTATCCCTTATCATAATCCAAGAGATGTATATCTCCCCTTTTTCTTTTCATTCCTAATTTTTTGCAAAAAGCGCCTGGTCTCCCCCAGGCGCTTTTTGTATGTTTCAACGTGATTCTTTCTTAACGCCGGCAGCTTTTCTTTTTAGAAAACCACCAGCCAAAGAGCAGCACCGTACCAAGGACTGCCAGAACCGCACCATAGATTTCCGCTGTCCCTTTTGGGGCCGGCATCCAGCCGGTTCCCGGGTTTTGGGCCTCTAACTTTGAGCCAGTATCCAGGGGGTTACTCCCCCCTGGGGTGGCCGGTACCTCAGGCTTCGGTTTTTCCTCCACTCCCCCCAGATTAAATGCTTTAAAGGTATGCCACTCATCGGGATGCATCACACAGGGCCCTAGGGAAAAGGTGGCAGGATAATCGGACGAATGTCCGGTTTGGTTGACATAAAAATCCCATTGGGCAATGGACAAGGACACATTCTTTGCCGTACCATCCCCTTGAATCAGCCGTGCCCGTTTTAAATTCCCCATGCCCTGGTCAAAGAGCACGTTAAACTGGGTAGGGGTGGCACTCAGCCAGGTCCCCTCGGGCAGGAACTTCTTTAAGGCGATGCGCTGGGTTCCCTCTGTTCCCTCCACCTCCAACAGCAGATCATCAGCCAAAACCCGCTGATTCTGCAGGGCCAGGGTCACCTCGAAGCTATTCACCGGTTCGGCCTTCAGGAAGATGGGGTAGCCTACCCCTTTAAGGGGAAGCCACTGGACCATGTCTCGACTGACCCCCTTCTGGGGAACGCCCCCGATGGATTCCTTTAAGGGTATCACATAATAAAATGTCAATTTAGCCGCATTACTTTTATCCCCATCCTGGCGTCTGAGCCAAAGGATTTCTGCAGCCTCCAAATCATTGCCAAGATTCAGGTAATAATCCCCCCGTTCATTCTGATAACACTCGGACAGACCCATCCAAGGGATGTCGCCCCCTAAACGGGCACCAGTTCCACCGCCCGTCAAAGCAACCCGCATCTGACTCAAAACCTGGGGTGTGAAGCCTCCCCGGAGGGATAAACGGGACACCCGGTCATCGATATGGAAGGTATTGTCCTCCACTTCACTGGCCGACAGCTCCCGATAACAATCGAACCGGCAGAGTTC
>CAZYYO010000247.1:0-1644 GCA_964650965.1 uncultured Lachnospiraceae bacterium
CTTGGAGAAGGCCCTGGACATAGCTAGGGACTACCGCTTTATTCGGGTCTTTGCCGATGAAGGCGGGGGAATCCTACCAGTGCTGGAGGCTTTGCCCAAGGCCTGCCAGGAAGAAGCCTTTGTCAAAAAAGTGACTGAGGCTACCCGGGTTTTTCAGGAGCAATACCCCAAATATTACGGGGTTCAGGGTAAGCTGGATAAGGGCCTGTTAACCAATGCAGAGCAGGTGGTTCTTGGCCAGATCGCCACTGGGCGAAGCAATGTAGAAATTGCCGAACTCCTTTCCGTTTCTCTGGCCACCGTAAAAACCCATATCAACCGAATTTACCATAAGCTGGGGGTTAAAAACAGAACCCAGGCCCTCATTAAGGCGGAACGTCTGGGGATTATTGAAAATGGATAAAAGGACCCTCCGGGGTTCTTTTTTGTACCCGGATTGCTGTGATTTGGGAGGATATTTGTGTTAAAATAATGCATATTCTGTAAGACGGAGAAACAATGAAAGATTGTAACCTAGAGAAGAAAGGCGCAGAAGTGATGATGAAGATTCGAAAAACCACCCGGACAGATCTGCCGGAGCTCATGGACCTCTTTGCAGAGGCCCGGGTCTTTATGGCAGAGATGGGCAATGCCACCCAGTGGGTGGATGGTTATCCCAGTAGGGCCCAAATTGAGGAAGATATGGAAAGGGGTCACAGTTACGTCTGTGAGGACCAGGGAGAAATCCTGGGGACCTTCTATTTTCCACCCGGGCCAGACCCCACCTACATCCGCATTGATGGCGGGGCCTGGCTAAACGATGCACCCTACCATGTCATTCATCGTATCGCCACCAAAGGGGGAACCACCGGGGTAGCCAGCTTTTGCCTGGAATATTGCAAATCCCTGGATGCTCATATCCGCATCGACACCCATCGGAACAATGTGCCCATGCAGAATTTTTTGAAAAAGCATGGCTTTGTGTATTGCGGTATTATTTATCTTGAAAATGGGGATGAGCGGCTGGCGTATCAGTTAATATCCACCACCACAATTTCCGGTACATTGAGAAAACGATAGGGGACCATGGTAACGCCGATGCCCTGGCTGACGTAGAGCTGGACGGCATCGGAGCGGCCTAAATCGGAGCTGGTGTAGAGGCCCTTGGTGTACTTTTTACCCTCCTCGGGGTACATTAGCCGGGTGAGGAAGGGCAGGCTTACCTGGCCGCCGTGGGAATGTCCAGAGAGAATCAAGCCCCCACCGGTGGCGGTGATGGCGTCGGCCATATCGGGCTCGTGGATCAGGATGAGGTTGTAGTCGCCATTGTCTAAGCTATAATCCCCGGAGTCTGTATGACCAAGGAGGGCATCGTCATAACCCACAATACGCAGGCCCCGCTGGGATAAGAATTCGCTGGTGTTTTCGAGGAGGGTGAATCCTCCGGCCGCCATGATATCGGGGTAGATCCACTCCGCCCCGCCGCCGTAATCGTGATTTCCCCACACGGCGTACTTGCCGTCGGTGGCTTGGATACGGGCCAGCTCAGCCGAGAGGGCATCGCTATCCAAGGCGTAGCCATCCCGGGTGTAGTTATCGATGAAGTCTCCGCCAAAGACTACCACATCGGGGTTTTGGGCGTTGATTTGATCCACAATCCGGGCA
>CAZYYO010000248.1:0-1638 GCA_964650965.1 uncultured Lachnospiraceae bacterium
CAGGGGCAGCATCTTGCCGTCCTTATCACTAATGGCAGCGGCTAGCTTTTTGCCATCTTCCGTCGTGACATCCGCTGTTTTGGTATGCTGTTCCGCACTCTTAGTATTTAAAGCAGTGTCCATGGCCGATTTTTTGGCATCGGCTTTACCCTTCGCTGCTGGGCTGAGTGCATTGTAAGCGGTTATGGCTTCATTATAAGCATCCAGTGCCGTTTCAGATTTTTCATTGATGGCGCCAATGGCCTGGGACATCTTATCAATGACCGGCTTGGCTTCCGCTTCGGCCTGGAGGTCTGATATTTTAGCTTCGGCGGCCTTGAGGGTTTCCAGATTCTTTACATAGACCTTCTGATCAGCGGTTAGCGCTTCGTAGGCGGTCCGGGCTTCTGTTACTGCCGTTTCGTTTTCCAAGGTCAGCTGGTCTGCGGCGGGCAAGGCGGCGATTTGTGCATCGATTTTCGCTGCGGCTGCCTGATCTTCTTCCACCTTGTACTGGGCATCGGTCTTGATGCCGTCCAGGGCGGTTTTCCCGGAAGCTAAGGTTGTTTTTACTCTTTCTTTTGCTCCGGATAAATCGTTGTTGTCAATGGTAATGGCGCGGATTTGTTCGCTGTAGCTTTGGATGGTCTGATCGAGTTGTGCCTGTTCTGCATCACGATAATCCGCCTTATTTTTATAATTCTTCAGTTCCTCGATGGCGGCATCCTGAGCCGTTTTTAAGTCTGCGGCTTCTTCGATGTCATACTGGGCATCGGTCTTGATGGCATCGATGGTGGTCTTGGCTGCTGCCAAAGCCGTATTGATGCCTTCTAAATCAGTGGCCTGATTGATGGCTGCTTTTCCATCAGCAATGGCATTGGCTAAGAGCGCTTTTTCAGCATCCCGGTATAAATCCGCGGATTTATAGCTTTCCAGGGTAGTACCGGCGGTTTCCTTTGCCTGCTTCAGCGCAACAAGCGCGTCGTAGGTGCTGCGGGCATCCAGAAGAGTCTGGTAATTCGTGACCTGTGCCTGTTCTTCTGCGCTCAGGGCCTTATAGCCAGCTTCGGCATTTTCAATGGCGGCCTTGCTGTCCAGGGTAATGGTGCCAAGAGCATCAATTTCTGCTTCCAGTTTACCGACGGCAGAGAAGCCAACGGCCAAAATGTTCCCGGAATCATTTTTGTAGTATAAGGTGCCGTCGGTTCCAGCGATGATGCTGCAGATGCAGTATTGTGCAAAGCCCTTGGCATCATAGAGATCCACTTTTTTAGCACTGCTTCCATCAGCTTTGGCTTCGATCATGGCGATGCCGCCAGGATTCATGTTATAGGTCGAGTAGAAATAGAGATTGCCATTACTTTCTTCATAGGCGGTGCTTAAAAGCATGGAGCACTGGGGATAGCCTACTAAATCTACGTTGTAAATACTATCCAGTGTCCCGGCGTCACAGGCGACGAATTTGCCGGCAGATCCGACACCGCCACCCATACCGAAGTAGACACGGCCCTTGTACACGACTGGCGTACTGGTGCTCTGTCCACCGATTTCCGGATAATTCTTCGATGTCAGGTTCGTGATGTTGCCCTGGGCATCCACCTCCGCACGGCAGAGGTAACCGTTTTTCGTGGTGAAATAAATCTTCCCTGCGTCATAGGT
>CAZYYO010000249.1:0-1634 GCA_964650965.1 uncultured Lachnospiraceae bacterium
AACAGAGAATGCCAGATATACCCATACTGCTTCACTTAAGCATGCTGCATCATACTGATTGTTATGCTTAGGCAGAATAGAAAAGGACATTACCGTTGTTAAAATCATAGGTACCATGTACTGATAGCAGATTGCTGTAAAGCTTAAGAAAGGTCTCTGCTTAGGGTTGTTGGTAAGGATTGCCGGAACGGTAGTAACACCAATTCCCATGGTGCTGTATCCAATAACGAACAGGAAATATACGATTACAAATACCACAATTCCCGGTACGCCGTCAAACTTACCGGCAAGGAAGGAGAACATCAGCATTGCTGCAATACTGGCCATAATCCAGCCAATAATCATAAACTTTCGCATCTTACCATGTTTTCCCACCGGCATTCTATCATAGATTGCTGCAAGAACTGGATCGATACCACCATCAAAGACTGATTTTACAGTAAGAATAACACCGGTAACCGTAACGGCTACACCAAAGCCTACATTTGCCATGTAGCTGGCATACATCATAAGGATGTACATACATTGTTTTGCACCACTTCCGGCGCTGCAGAAGATCATAGATAATGGACTTGCGGTACGATATCTTGGATCATCTGTGGCAAAAGCGCCTGCAATAATTTTTTTCAGATTCATATGATTCCTCCTAGAATATAAATTATAAAACCCTTAATATTTAACGACCGATTTTAATATCGGTTAAATATTCATAATATTGTGCAATTGCACTGTGATCCTTCTGACCACCTTCGTGATTGTGTAACCACTGAAGGATTTCCTGAACCTCTGCGGTCATTGGCACAGGTGCCCCAACAGAATGTGCACAGTCTAGCGCATTGTTTAAATCCTTGATGTGAAGGTCAATCTTAAAGCCTGGCTTATCATTTCCTTCAATCATCATTGGCGCCTTAGCATTCATAACAGTAGAGCCGGCTAATCCTCCACGAATTGCTTCAAATACCAGCTGAGGGTCTACGCCAGCCTTCTGAGCTAATGTCATTGCTTCTGCCAATGCCTGAATGTTGCAGGCTACAATAATCTGATTTGCCAGCTTAGTTGTGTTACCAGCACCAACCTGGCCACAGCGAACAACGGAGCCACCCATGGTATCTAATAATGGCTTGTATGCATCAAATACCTCCTGCTTACCACCAACCATGAAGCTTAAGCTTCCATCAATTGCTTTGGGTTCTCCACCAGATACCGGAGCATCTAACATTTCCACGCCAACCTTTTCTAATTCTGCGGCGATTTCTTTGCTGGCTACCGGGTTAATAGAACTCATATCGATAAATACCTGTCCAGCCTTCATCTTAGAAGCAACACCGTCCTCTCCCAGCATAACAGCCTTTACATGGGGAGAGTTAGGAAGCATGGTAAGTACCACATCACAGGTCTCGCCGATTTCGGCATTGCTGGCAGCCTTAGCTCCACAAGCAACAACTTCATCTACAGATGCCTGATTTAAATCGCTAACCAGCAAATCCGTATAGCCCCCCTTCATAATGTTCTTAGCCATTGGCTTTCCCATAATTCCCAGACCAATTAATCCGATCTTCATTTCTTTTCCTCCTTGATTGTAGATAATTTAACTAAAATGTATCTTGTTTAGGTAAAGTATATGGGCAGGTTGC
>CAZYYO010000250.1:0-1625 GCA_964650965.1 uncultured Lachnospiraceae bacterium
GACTTTCTGATTGTTCTTCTCTTGTATCCTCACTGGCAAGGAGCTGCCGGTTGGGCAGCTCCTGAATAAGATGAAGCCAGTGACGAATGGATTCATCATATAATTTCATAATTATAATTTTCGCTCTCGTTTCATTTTATCATAATGCTTCTCAAGTAGTGGCTCCAATGCAGAGGTTAATTTCATGTCTAAATTAAAGAAATATACCACAAAGCTTAAAATAAATAAGCATACCAATACAATTGCAATCACCAACAATACCTTTAATAATACAGCCATTTTCTTAGCTCCTTTCGATGGTTACTGTGCCTTGCCTTTTTGACGGGCGAACTCTGCTGCTCCCAAAGCACCCATAAGCTGGGGATCAATTGGAAGGTCGATGACCTTTAATTTCAGTACATTTTCAATGGCTTCTTTCAAGCCATCATTCTTAGCACAGCCTCCTGTTAGCGTAATCTTATCTACAGCTCCGGCCTTTTTAGACATTACGAAGCATCTTTTGGCAACGGATAATTCGATTCCTGCTGCAATTTCATCCATAGGCTTTCCTTCTCCAACCAATGAGATTACTTCACTTTCAGCAAATACGGTACACTGTGCTGTAATTGGGATTACATTTTTTGCCTTTAAGGACAGCTTGGAGAACTCCGGCAGATCCATTTCAAAGGCTTTCGCCATGGCTTCAAAGAATCGTCCTGTACCTGCTGCACATTTATCATTCATTGCGAAATTCAACACGGTACCATCGGTGTCCACTGCAATTCCCTTCACATCCTGTCCACCAATATCAATAATTGCCTTAACACTTGGGTCAGCCACATGTACGCCCATAGCGTGGCAGCTGATCTCTGATATATTTTCATCTGCAAATGGAACCTTGTTTCGTCCATATCCGGTTCCAACCAGATAAGCCAAATCCTTTGGACTATTTAAATCTGGAATCTTTGCAACTGCTTCGTCCATTGCTTCCTGAGCACTTAATACAGAATTAATTCTGCTGCGAAGGGTAACATCGGATACTACCTTTCCATTTTCATCTATAATGACACATTTTGTATAAGTACTTCCTGAATCACATCCACCATAATATTTCATTTTATGTATTCTCCTTTTCTATTCTTTACAGAGTAGCACAGCCATGTATAATTCTCACTTCGTTCGAAGGGCTGTGCGTAGGCAATGTCTCTGCGAGACATTACAGGGGTAGCACAGCCATGTATAATTCTCACTTCGTTCGAAGGGCTGTGCATAGGCAATGTCTCTGCGAGACATTACATTTACCAAGAATGCGTGTCGTCAAATTCTTCCAGGCTGGGGTCTAGGGGTTCTTCTCTTAGGACGGATCTCATATAGCGGTTCACGTCTGTGCGAAGATTCTTTCTTGGTACCACACGAGGGTCCATCAGGTCATGACTAACCCACACCAGTTTCACGCCATGCTCTCTTGCCTGCTGTTCAAACATTCCATGCATTCCGTCTAAAGCCTTGCAGCTCATATGCTCCCAGAGAATAACCATATCTGCTCTAAACTCTTCGCAGAATCTCCAAAGATCATCTAAGAGCACTTCATAGCCTCCATGGGTACGATTTCTCATAATCATATTCTCATACTGATGGGCAATATC
>CAZYYO010000251.1:0-1624 GCA_964650965.1 uncultured Lachnospiraceae bacterium
TACGTTCTTCAGCGTCGAGCAAACTCTTTTGTGCTTCGCGCATTTCTATTCCCGACAAATTGCCGAGCATATATCGTTCCATTGCAATTTCGTGATTTTCTTTAGCAGCAATCAGATTCTGTCTTTCCAGATTCAGTAATTCAATGTTATTTTCATAAGCCTGCCAGAGATTACTGATATCAGCTTGCAAACTTTGTTCCAGCTCTTCGCGTTGGAGGCGGGCGTTTTGGATGGCGATGCGTGCATTCCGTTTTTCTCTGTTGCGATTGCCGTCGAAGAGATTAATTCCTAACGTAACTCCGAAGCTTAGGCCAAGATTGTTTTTTCGGATGTTTGTTCCCATTTCATATTTATATAATGTATAGCCATAGCCTGTGTTCAATTTCAGATAAGGATAATTACGTGCATATACAGCTTGCAGATCCAGATCGACAAGTGTTTGATCTTGTGCCATTTTTAGTAACGAAGCATTGGTTTGCAAGGTCGCATTCCATAGCCGTTCGAAATTCAGACCTGTTTTGACTTCAATGAGAGAGTTTGTCACATAGATGTTTTTATTCATGTTATCATTGGCCATCAGCTTGTTGAGTCTGATGCGAGAGGTGTGAAGCAATTCTTGTTGTTTCATGTATTGTGCACTGTCGGCGTTGAAATCAACGCGGGCTTGCTGGAGATCTAGGCGTGAGAAATTGCCTATGTTGTACCGGGCTTCTACAATACGAAGCCGTTCTTTAGATAGTGAAACAGCATACTTAAGATTTTTCAGACGTATTTTTTGTTGTACATAGTTGTAATATTCGGCAGTTAGTTCGGCTATAAAGTTTTCTATGGCAATGCGTGTCTGTATTTCCCCTTGGAGTTGTAGTTCTTTCAGGCGTTTATAGTTTGTCTGTATACCGAATCCGTCAAAAAGTGTCCAGTTCAGTGCAACGCCGGCATTGTAAGTTTGGTTAAATTCACCGTTGGTACTTATTGTTTCTTTGGTTGCCCGTATTTTGCTTTCCGAGTTGTCTATGGTTCCCTTGTAACTTGCCGATAAATCGACGGTAGGCAGGTAACCGGCATTGGCCCATGTAGCATTGTTACGGCTTATTTGTTCTTCATTACGTACAATACGTAGCGAATAATTGTTTTCCAATCCTTCTTCCAGACATGATTTCAGCGTATATACATAGGGCTGTGCCTGCATATTTGTATTCTATCACGTTGTCTATTAGCTTTCTATGTGTTTATTTGCATCATTTCAATATACTATTAAAATGATGCAAATATAGATGTTACGAAGAATGCTATACTAATTGGAAGAATATTCAATTAGCTGAAATTACAAAGGCACAACTAAAAGGTGTTACCATTGGTTATACGCAATACTTAAATATTCAACGTTAACAGTGGACTTGAATGTGTATTTTACAGTTAGTCATTGTATATAACCTAAAGTTCAAAGTACTTTTCAACCATGCTTTTAAGTAATTCATCCGAGATATTGGTCAAACCAGTCTTCTCAATAAGAGGATACTCTTCCTTGTTCTTGCCAACGACAAACTTTCGTTCATTACCATCAATGTTAGCAGGGAGTGTAATTTAAACTCTGTCTGGTTTCTATTTTATTAAAATCTCAACA
>CAZYYO010000252.1:0-335 GCA_964650965.1 uncultured Lachnospiraceae bacterium
GGTCCGCATGACCAAAGAAATTGACGGTGTCATGGAAACCCGATTGGTAGAAAGCACCGTTGGCCGATTCTTATTCAACCAGATTCTGCCCCAGGATATGGGCTTTGTCAAACGGGAAACCGTGGATGACATGTTCAAGCTGGAAGTCGATATGCAGGTTGATAAAAAGGTTCTGACCCAGATTGTCGATAAGTGCTTTAAGGTTCATGGCCCCACGTTGACCTCTGAAACCCTGGATGAAATCAAACGTCTGGGGTATGCCTTCTCCACCCGTGCCGCCATTACTGTTGGGGTTTCTGATATGCAGGTGCCTGGAGGCAAGGAAAAAATCCTGG
>CAZYYO010000252.1:345-1612 GCA_964650965.1 uncultured Lachnospiraceae bacterium
GCAGATAAAAAAGTTGAAGCCAACTTAAAACTCTTCCGGCGCGGTTTGATTTCAGAAGAAGAACGGTATCAAAATGTCGTGGCGATCTGGAATGATGCCACCGACGAAGTTACCGATGCATTGTTAGACCACCTGGATCGTTTGAATCCAATTAACATGATGGCCGATTCCGGGGCCCGTGGTTCCAAAAACCAGATCCGTCAGCTGGCGGGAATGCGAGGGCTGATGACCAACACCACCGGCCGGGTTATAGAACTGCCAATCCGTTCCAACTTCCGTGAGGGGCTGGACGTTATGGAATTCTTCTCCTCCACCCATGGTGCCCGTAAAGGGCTGGCGGATACTGCCCTGCGGACCGCCGACTCCGGGTATCTGACACGACGCCTGGTGGACGTGTCCCAGGATGTCATCGTCCGGGAAGAGGATTGTGGGACGACGGAGGGCTATGAAGTCACCGCCATTAAGCAGAAGAACGAAGTTATTGAACAGCTGGGAGAACGCTTAGCTGGTCGTTATGCCTTTGAGGATGTCATGCATCCGGAAACCGGGGAAATTCTGGTGGAAAAGGATCAGGTCATTTCCAGTGAAGTGGCCGATGCCATTGAAAAGGCGGGGATCGAACGGGTCCTGATCCGCTCGGTGCTCAACTGTAAAGCGAAGCATGGGGTTTGTCGGAAGTGCTACGGTGTGGATATGACGACCTGGAAGCCTGTGGAAATCGGCGAAGCCGTTGGGACCATTGCGGCCCAGTCCATCGGGGAACCAGGGACCCAGCTGACCATGCGCACCTTCCATACCGGTGGGGTTGCCTCCGCCGACGATATCACCCAGGGGCTCCCCCGTGTTGAAGAACTTTTTGAAGCCCGGAAGCCTAAAGGCCAGGCCATTATTTCTGAAATCGCCGGCCGGGTGGAAATCAATGAGGGTAAGAAAACCGAAGCCGTCGTAATTGGCGAAGACATGTCGTCTAAAACCTATCTCATTCCCTATGGCTCACACCTGCGGGTACTGCCCGGCGACCATGTGGAAGCTGGTGAGCCCCTGACGGAAGGGTCCATCAATCCCCACGATATTTTGGATATCCAGGGTGTGGAAGCCGTCCAGCACTACCTGCTGTCGGAAGTTCAGAGGGTTTATCGGCTTCAAGGGGTGCATATCAGCGACAAGCATATCGAGCTCATTGTCCGTCAGATGCTGCGTAAGGTCAAAATCGAAGATGCTGGAGATACCGGCTTAATCACCGGTGCGGTGATGGATATCTTCCAGG
>CAZYYO010000253.1:0-1612 GCA_964650965.1 uncultured Lachnospiraceae bacterium
ATATAGAAGATTTTGATGAACTTATTAGTTTTAGTGTGAAAAAAGTTGTATATCTAACAGATAATAAAAAAAATATGAGTGAGAATTTAGTTTATAGGTATCAACGTTGTGATGAGTTAATATCAGAGATAAACAGACTCGGAAAAGGGGATAGTTTTTTTAGAGAAAGAGATATTTACAGTTTTAAAAAAACGCGTTTTGTAGGTGTTTATTCTCCAATAGGAGGCAGTGGAAAGACAACCTTTGCAATAACGTATGGAAGAATTGCAGCTAGTGAGAACAAGGTTTTGTATATTAATTTTGATGAATTCTCTGGATTGTCTTACTTTTTTAATAGGGATAACAGTGTAAAAGAAGAAGATACGAGAAGTAAAGAACTAGATTTTTCAGATCTTTTGTATCATGTAAAAGTAAAAAGCGATAAGGCATCAGAAGTTTTTGAATCAGTTATCTGTAAATATAAAGAGATAGAATATATTGTACCATCTAGATTAAGTATTAATATTAAAGAATATAGAAAAAAAGATTGGGAGAATCTTTTTGAGTTTATAAGTGCAGATGGAAGATATGAAGAGGTGATTTTAGATTTTAGCAATATTGTAGGTGATATTTATGAAGTATTACTTATGTGCGATCAGGTATTTATGCCCATAATTAATGATTGTATATTTACTTCAAAGATTATTGAATTTGAGGAAGCCCTAAAAGCGGAAGGCTTAATAGAATTAAGCAAAAGAATATACAAGCTTTCACTTCCGTTTATTAACAAACCTGCTAGTAGGAGTGATTTTATGAATTATATTTTGTATAGCGAGATGGGCGATTACATAAGGAATCTAAGGTATGGAAGAGCTTAGAGAAAAAGTAATTGCAAGAATTGATTTAGAACAAGAGATAGAAGATAAAGATGTAAAGAATATAATCGATGATATTTTGACTAATGATAGCACATATAAGTTTAGAACGATCACGCAAAAAGAAGCTCTTAGAATGGGGGTTTATTCAAGTATAAGAGGTCTAGACATATTAGAAAAGTATATAAAAGATGATGACATTTCAGAGATTATGGTTAATGGTTATCAGAATATATTTATAGAAAGAAGGGGTGTTATAACTAAAGAAAAGGAAGGGTTTTTTAATAAAGAAAGATATTTGAATGTTATCCAAAGAATAGTCGGAAAGATTGATAGAAGAGTTAATGATTCAGAACCAATAGTTGATGCAAGATTAGTTGATGGTTCAAGAGTTAATATAGTGCTTAATCCAATAGCAATAGATGGCCCCGTTATGACAATAAGAAGGTTTCCAAGTCAACCGTTTAGAATGAGTGATCTAATAAAGTTTAAGAGTTTGACACAAGAGGTAGCTCAGTTTTTAAAAGAACTTGTATGTAATAAATATAGTATTTTTATATCAGGTGGTACAGGATCTGGAAAGACAACTTTTCTTAATATATTAAGTAATGATATACCTAAAGATGAAAGAATAATAACAATAGAAGACTCAGCAGAGCTACAGATTAACAACATCGATAATTTAGTTAGACTTGAAGCTAGAAAAGCGAATATACAAGGGCGCAACGAAGTTACGATTAAGGATTTGATAAAAACTA
>CAZYYO010000254.1:0-1581 GCA_964650965.1 uncultured Lachnospiraceae bacterium
TGTCAGGAAATGTGCTTCTATATGTTCCTTCAATGAAACATAGACTGGTCTTGCCTTAAAATCAGTTTTCATAATTCTAAAGCACTCTTCTATTTGCCATCTTCTTTCAGATACTGTGATAATCGCTTTTATATCATCATCTTCAAGATTGGTTGTAATCGCATAGAATCCATCATACATAGCTTCATCATTTATTTTATCTTGATTAAGTATATAATACTCTTCTATCACTTCACCGTTTTTATCTGTTGATATCTTTTCAATGAATCTTGATGGATCATTTGGATTATTTCTTGCTTTCTTTAGTTTACCATTACTTTGAATTCTATTGCTTGCGCGAAGTATTTGTTTATCACGAATGTTCTTTTGATAGATCGCATACTTTGGTGAGAAAGTCACGATTAAACGTTCCTGTACTGGTTCCTCTATTGGGATTTCCTTATAGAATAATCTGTTTCTGTTTTGTTCATCTGTAAAATCAATATCATCAATATTGATTCTATTGGCAGTGCTACCTCCAACTTCTAAGAATCCAGTATGTTTTAAAGCAACTTCTCTATCATCTTTTTTTAACTTCTTTAATGACTGAGTAATGATATAAGCTCTATTATGAATACTATTAAACTTCTTGTTCTTCTTTGATGCAAGACCTGCATCACTACAGTAAATGAATTTAGATAATTCAAAGTCTTTTATAATTCTTTCTTCTAATGGTTTTAATGTAATTTGTTCATTCTTATTTCCTTCATACATATCAAAAGCTAAGGGAATACCATCACCATCCATCATTAATCCCATTCCAACAATAGGATTAGGTCTATTTTCTTTGCTTTTTCCATATTTTCTAAAGTCATCATCTTCTTCAATTTCAAAATAATAATTGGTGCAGTCGTAGTAAAGCGTACTTGTGTTTCTTTTCTTTATAAAGTGACTATTTTTATATAATTCAGATTGAATATAATCATTTTCTTTAGAAAGTACTGATAAAGCACGATAAACATCATGTAGTTCATACTTAGGCTTTTCTAATAATGAAAAAGCATCTTCATATGCAGAACGCTTACTTCCTGGAAATAATGTTCTAGAATATATTGAATCTGATAATATCGCATCAAGATCATATTTGAATTTATATTTATTTTTAATATTTCTGCAGATATCATTGATTCTCAACTTATAGTAAATATCTTGTAGAAATAGATAACCACAGTTAAATTGTCGTTCAATATCTCTTTCAATGATTTTATCAGGTGAAAAGGGAATGATAGTATCTTGTGTTTCTTCTTTTTCCTTTAAAGTGAGTTCTTTGGCATAATCTCTAGCCCAGATAATGACTTCCTCACGAGACATATTCTTTTCCTTACATAAATCATCTACCTTGCCAAGTTTCATAAAAGTCTTGGTAGTGCGAGAACCATCATTGTATAAATCTTTAATGATATAGATAAATTCATGATTCTTTGATTTCTTAGTGCTAATACGCATAATGGAAACCTCCTATATATGTATATTATATCATATTCTACGATGATGTACGAGTAAAATGTTAAAAAATTTGACAAAAAAATAAAGCATCTATCA
>CAZYYO010000255.1:0-688 GCA_964650965.1 uncultured Lachnospiraceae bacterium
AAAGGGTGTCAAAAAAATCCTCCGAAATCAGCGGGGGTATAATATGGTGGAACTCATCGCTGTCATTGTCGTGGTGGCCCTGGTGGCCGCTCTGATGATTCCAGGGATGGTGGGTATGATTGACGAGGCGAGAAAGCAGGCCGATGTCACCACAGCCCGGGCGATTTATATTGCGGCCCAGGCCCAGGCCACCCAGAACATGGCGGCAGCCACGCCGGAAGAACCCTACGAAATCCCCACGGCCAAGGATCTGGAAAAATATCTGGAAAGCGATGGGCTTTACGCCGGCATTACCACGCTGACCATTTACGATGCAGGACGGGATGGAACCATTGATGCCATTTCCTTCAAAAAGGATGGCAATACCATTCGGCTGGATGCCGGGGATCAGGTGCGTATCAATGGCAAAGACCAGCCACTGACGACCGTGGAGGGACATCTCAATCAATAGGAGGACAGCATGTGCGTAGAGCTGGCATATTTTGTGATTTATGGTTTCATCTTTATTGTAGGGTGCTGTATTGGAAGCTTTCTCAATGTGGTCATCTATCGGGTACCGGCAGAGATTTCCATCGCCAAGGGGCGTTCCTTTTGCCCTCAGTGTAAAGCGCCTATTGCTGCTTACGATAATATTCCTCTGGTGAGCTGGCTATGGCTTCGGGGGAAATGCCGTCATTGCGGCGGCGCC
>CAZYYO010000255.1:698-1568 GCA_964650965.1 uncultured Lachnospiraceae bacterium
TGGAGCTTGCCGGGGGGATTGCTGCGGTGTGGGTTGCCGCCCATTATCGGCTGGGCTGGCTGAGCCTGACGGGCTTTGCCATCGCCGCCATTCTCATCGCCATTGCGGTGATTGATTGGGACGAGATGATTATTCCCAATGGGCTGGTCATCGCATTGGCCATTCCCGTTATGATTGGCTTTTTCCTCTACCCCACACCGGATTTGATTTCCCGGCTCATCGGTATTGCCCTTGGGGCTCTGCCCCTCTTAACGTTGGCTCTTGCCATGGGAGCCTTTGGCATGGGGGATGTTAAGTTAATGGTGGTGGCGGGCTTCCTTTTGGGATGGCAGGGAACGCTGTTGGCCCTTTTCCTGGGAGTCCTCTTTGGTGGGGCCGTAGGGGTGGTGAAGCTCCTTCGTAAAACCGGGGAAAAGGAAATGGCCTTTGGCCCCTATTTGTGCATGGGGATTTTTATCGCCATGCTCTACAGCAGCGATATTATCGGATTATATTTATCGGCCTTCGGGCTGGGTTAATGGCAGAGAGATTCCAGAGAGGTTGCGGTTTTGGCAAAATTTAAATACAAAGCAAAAAACTTGGCATCCCAGGTCGTCACTGGAACGATGGAGGCCCCGGATGCAACAGCGCTGCGGCGGCGTCTGCGGGAGCAGGACGAGTTCCTGTTAAGCAGTAAAGAGTTAGATGTCAAGAAAACACCCTACAAATTAAAAAATATGGAGTTAGCGGATTTTTCCAGGCAAATGAACAGTATGCTCGATGCTGGGATTACTGTTGTCCGAGGCCTAGCCATTATGAAGGAGCGGGACATCAAGCCCAAGGTGAAGGAGGTGTATGAGATTCTCTACACCGAAGTTCAAAAGGGGATCA
>CAZYYO010000256.1:0-450 GCA_964650965.1 uncultured Lachnospiraceae bacterium
CACCGGATGTGTATCTTGAGGTGGCTCGTCGGTTAGCTGTGGCACCAAAGGATTGTCTTGTGTTTGAAGATATTTTACCGGGGATTGCCGCCGGACAAAATGCCGGGATGAATGTATGTGCCATATATGACGATTATTCCAGGGAAGATACCCTGGAAAAGAAACAAATGGCAGATTATTATATCAGGGATTATTACGATATTCTACATCGTTAAAATGATAATAAAAAACCATGTAAAACAACAATGGATGTAATTCGCAGATAATATGGCAATGATAGTTACCAGATTAGAAAGTAGGAAAATTATGGCAAATGGATTTTTACCCATAAGCAAAGAGGATATGAGAGAGGCAAATATTGAGCAGTTGGATTTTGTGTATATCTGCGGGGACGCATATGTGGATCATCCCTCATTTGGACATGCAATCATTTCCAGGGTGTTGGAAGCT
>CAZYYO010000256.1:460-1549 GCA_964650965.1 uncultured Lachnospiraceae bacterium
ATGAAAATTCCATTGAGGCACTGGGAGAGCCGCGGCTGGCATTTCTTGTGTCTGCCGGCAATATGGATTCCATGGTGAACCATTACAGTGTGTCCAAGAAACGAAGAAAAATGGATTCATTTTCTCCAGGAGGAGAGATGGGGAAGCGTCCCGATTACGCAACTATTGTGTATTGTAATATGGTTCGCAGACACTATAAGCATAAACCATTGATTATTGGTGGTATTGAAGCAAGTCTTCGTCGTTTGGGACATTATGACTACTGGTCCAATTCCATAAAACGTTCTATTTTGCTGGACTCTGGTGCAGATATGATTTCCTATGGTATGGGAGAGCGTTCCATGGTGGAGATTGCGGATGCCCTGCAGGCAGGCGTCCATATGGAGGATATGACCTATATTGACGGCACTGTCTATAAGACCCATGAAGCTTATTACGTGTCAGATGCCATTCGACTTCTGGATTATGAAGATATCAAGGAGAATAAAAAAAGCTACGCGAAAAGCTTCTATACACAGTATTGTAACACAGACCCATTTGTAGCTAAAAAAATGTATGAGACCTACGATAACAAATTATTTGTGGTACAAAACCCACCGCAAAAGCCCTTGACTCAGGAGGAAATGGATGATGTGTATGCCTTGCCATTTATGCGGACCTATCATCCGTGTTATGAAGCATTGGGAGGAATTCCAGCGATTACAGAGGTAAAGTTTAGTCTTATCAGCAATCGAGGATGTTATGGCGGTTGTAATTTTTGCGCATTGACATTTCATCAGGGGAGAATCATTCAGACAAGAAGCCATGAGTCTATTCTTGAGGAAGCTAAGAAAATAGTTGAGGAACCTGACTTTAAGGGATACATTCATGACGTAGGAGGACCTACTGCCAACTTCAGGGCTCCTTCCTGTGATAAACAGTTAGAAAAGGGTGTCTGTCCCAATAAGCAATGTCTTTTCCCCACTCCCTGTAAGAATCTCAAGGTGGACCACAGCGACTACTTGAAGCTCCTTCGAAAATTACGTGAACTGCCTAAAGTAAAAAAAGTGTTTATTCGTTCCGGTATTCGATTTGACTATCTGTTGGCGG
>CAZYYO010000257.1:0-1544 GCA_964650965.1 uncultured Lachnospiraceae bacterium
GCTGGCAGCAGAATTCTCTGGTTGGGTACCAGGGGCGTGTCATAAATCTCATGCTGGTACTCATTGCTTCCGATTCCCATGCTCCAATATCCTTGGGTCAAATCAATCCAGGCCTTGGCATATTCTCCAGGATATTTCATTCCCAGCTCCACCCAAAGCCTTGCATATTCCAGCTTGTGTTCCCGCAGGTAATCGTCCTTTCCCCAGAATTGAATCTGTCCCTTAATCTCATCGGAACGCCAGGGATTATACACTTGGGCGATATCGAAGTTCTCTGACAGCTCATCACACAGCTTCTGCTGCTGATCTGTTAGTTCCTTCCCATCTGCAATCACCCGCCCCACCTGCTGGATGGGAACGGACAACCCTTCAGAGAATTCCACCTTTTCAATATCCATAAAGGTAGGAAGTGTGATTTTGGATACTGTGGTACCTATCAGGGTTCCCACCAGACATAGCATCATCAGCTTCTTATGATTTACCCTGGATATCCCAACAAACCCAATAAGAATAACCAGTGCAATCCAGCCATTGCTTCGCATCAAGGCATACCCAATGGTACCAAATATCATCCATTCACAGTTGTGCCGACGCATTCCCACATCATTTGCCAGACGAAACATGGACACAATCATAATGGTAGCAGCATATCCAAATACCGTATCCTTATTCAGATACGTCCCAAAGAAGAAATGGTAGGGAAACCACGTATAAACAAGTCCAACAATCAATCTTCCCTTACGGGAGATTCCAATATTGCACAGATTGTACATAATATAGGTTACCAATGCAGCATATATGAGAATCTGTAATATGGACACAAGACATACAGCAACGGTCATATCTCCCCCAAATAGACTGACTGCTTTGTATCGATTCAACAGCAGATAGGTATAATAGAAGGGATGGTGATTGCTGTAATTCCCAGTCAACACCTGTTGAATCTGATTCACAGAATCGTACTGAAGGGTTCCTGGATAGGTACATAGCATAAGGTATAACAACTGGATAATACTAACTGAGAAGAAATTCCCCAATGCCCACTTTCTAGTTATTTCTGGCGTTTCCTCCGGTCGCTTGTGCCAGAAATAAGGCACATGATACAGCCATGCATGCCGCAGGATTCCATCCATTACCAGATAGCCTCCTACAAATAACAGCCCAAATATCATAAGCTGCAGCCACCATACCTGGTAATACACATGACCTGGAGCAAACAGCTTATAATTTCCTGCCGCCATGGCATATGCAAATAAGCTATTAACCAGCGGTCGCAAAAACAGCCCCCGCCCCTTCTCCTGAAATCTGCTTCTCCAATCCGGCACCTCCATTACTTTCCACCAGCACCACATAGCGGTAAGTCCAAAGGCTGCATAGCAATAATAATTTCTGGTGGTTGGCAGCATGAAAACCAGCCATAAAGGAACCAACACCATCTCATAATGCTTGTCCTTCCACTGACGAATGCTTAGGAAAATGGACAGCTCTGTAATCAGACGCAAAATACACCGAAGTATCATATCTGTATTATTCATACAAATATG
>CAZYYO010000258.1:0-1544 GCA_964650965.1 uncultured Lachnospiraceae bacterium
TCGGCCCTGGAAATCTGGAGGTCCAACATTGGCAGGATGGCGGGCTTGACCAAACCCAGGCACAGTACTGGCGGATTGTATTTGCCAGCGACTATGCCATGGATAATGCGGTGATGACCATTACCCTTCCTTATGATGGAACCATAAGTTCGGATACAACAGACTGGGTGATTAATCGCTACTATCCTGCGGTTAATGGTGGTGGACACTATACCCAGGCATTACAAGCGAAATCCATAACCATTAATGAAAACATTGTGATTATTGAGCTTGGTAATATTCCTTCTGATAGTGCCTATGGAATTACCTTTACGAAACGATTTAATCCCCCGGCAGATTTTTCAGAGGATAAAAAAATAACGGCTGCCAAGGTGACCGGCCAATGGAACGAAGAGGGATTAACGTTGGCACTAGAGGCTAAAAAAGAGAAAATGCGGGCAGAAGGGGCCAGTCCAGAGGAAATAAATGCAGCAACCCTGGATTATATGAAAATGCCACAATCCATTGAGAGCATTCGTTATGAAAATGAAGTGTGCCCCCTCCGCTTTGATGTCATCCATCACTTTGTAAGCAAAACGGATGGAAAGGTGTTACCGCCAGATGTTCTTGGGATTTTGCCATTAAAACAGGTGGGGAAAACAGTGGGGACAGAGGTGCATGCAACGGCTCCGAGCCAAAATACGGTGCAGGTTGAGGATGGTGTCTGGCGTTTTAAAGGTTATGATCGAGAGAAGGATACCATTGCGAATAAGGATGTTGAATTTGTCGGCTATTGGGAATTTGAGCCGGCAGCAGCAAAATACCCGGCAACAGAAACGAAGGATAAACAGCTAAAGAACGATGTAAAAACGGGTATTACAAGGGATCATTGGGGTTTGATGCTTTTACCAATTCTGTTGGCTGCGGTGGTGGCTTACCCGGCAATTAAAAAAATAAAAGGAGATTAATTTCCAGTTACTGGAGGCGATGCCTTCGATGGGAACAGAATACCCCCATTGATCATTTGAGATCATTGGGGGTATTTTTCTATGCGCCACTGGATGAATTGGAACACCCACGCGAAAAACTGGGGATTGATGCCAGAATGGAAGTAACGATATAATTAAGGAAGTTTAAAGCGAGAATATTGAATCGTATTTGGCGAGTAAATCGAAGGTGGGGGAGTGAGAATGGCCATTCATATTCGTGTCCCAAGGATGCTCGAGGAGCAGCGGGATGAGCCGGGAATTCAACAGGAATTAAATCAAGCAGAACGAATTTTGAAAGCGCAAGCTACTTTGCTGACCGATGGACATATTCATTTTATCTTTATGAAGGGGGAATATCGCCAAGTAATGCGTCAGTTAAAAATCACTGGCTTACTGATCAATAAAACGGGAAACCCCCTTCACAGTATCAGTGCCTCCATGCATCTGCGTTTTAATAATTTTAAAGCCATCATCCGACCCCGGATTATATCCTTTCCCGGGCATTATATTGGGACTCTCTGGCCGGAGGAAGGGCTTTTGTTTCACAGCAATTTCCAGGTAAAGGGAAAAATGGCA
>CAZYYO010000259.1:0-859 GCA_964650965.1 uncultured Lachnospiraceae bacterium
AATATATTGAAGATTTGGCGGAAACGGCCTTTTCAAAGGATACTGTTGAATTTTTAAGATGTCAGATTATTCGCCAGGAGGCCATCCATGGGAACTACTTGACGGATCAGTCCTTTACAATACTGATTTTCTATCTGTCTTATGTGTTTTTTCGTATCAGCCAGGGGAAGGTGGTGCAGTTGGAGGATGGGGGACCGGGGGTGAATCGGATGGCCGCCGATTTATCGAAATCATTTCAACGGCCCTCAAGCTTGATTTGAACCACGATTATGTTTTTTATCAGGATCTGGCCAACCATCTGGAGTCCATCATTGTCCAGCACTGCCATATGCCGTCGAATAACGCGGTGGTCCGGCAGATTGCCCAACAGAATAAAGGGCTCTCTGATGTGGTAAAAGAGAATATTGGAATTCTTGAGGAAAATATGAGCCATCATTTTGATCCGGATGAGCAGGATTATATTATCGTTCATTTCTGTGCTGCCATGGAGCGTCTGAAATGGAAGGAGCATGATTTTCGGGTGGTGGTGGTCTGTGGAAATGGAATGGGTACGGCCCAGGTGCTGACGGTAAAGCTTCGGTCCAGATTTAATTTTAATATTCTGGGGGTGACTTCTGTCCATGGCTTACAGCAAATGGATTGCCGGGAGGTTGATTTAATCATTACAACGACGGCACTGAAAGAAAGCCCCTGTCCTTATATTGTGGTGAGTCCCCTTATTTCTGAGGCAGATGTTCTCAGGATTTCCAGGGCCTTTAATGAAATCACAGAACAAAGTGGCGGGAGTGCCAATGTATTCCAGGAATCCCAGGGGATTGGGGATACGTCTGGGGAAGGCCTGATGACCTTTATGGAATCA
>CAZYYO010000259.1:869-1541 GCA_964650965.1 uncultured Lachnospiraceae bacterium
AATCAAAGCTTGATGAAATGGAAGGGCTGGAGTGTCAGGATAAGGCCATGATTCTTGAAAATATCAAAGGCTTCTTCGAGAATTACCGGTTATCTTCCACCCCCTTTCTCCATGAGCTGCTCATACCTGAGCATATTGTGTTAGATATGGACTGCAGTAACTATTCTGAGGCCATTGCCGCAGCAGGACAAATTCTTTTGGACGGGGGCTTCATTGATCGATGCTATATTGATGCCATGATTGAGAATATTGAGAAAAATGGGCCTTATATTGTGGTTTCAGAAGGGTTTGCCGTACCCCATGCCGGCTTTGATGCAGGGAGTAAGGCGGTGGGGATGTCCTTAATTCATCTGGAGAATCCTGTGGATTTTAACACAAAGGCAGGTCCTCCCATATGGGTGCACTATGTATGCTGCCTGTCCACCATTGATGATCAACAACATCTTAAGGCATTTTTCCATTTGGTGAATATTCTGACAGATCCCAGGGTAAAAGAAGATTTTCACAGGGCAGAATCGCCAAAGCAGTTCGCCCAGATGATTAAGGATTATGAATTAAAACTGATTTTAAAGGATAAAGAAAGAAGATAGGGAGGTCATTGACCGTGATTTGGGAACAACTTAATGTAGATTTGATGATGGTGCAGGCAGTCGTTGGTGATCAAATCGATTT
>CAZYYO010000260.1:0-813 GCA_964650965.1 uncultured Lachnospiraceae bacterium
TCCCTCTAAAATAGTAAGTTCCGGATTTGCTGCTACCAGATCTTTGGCCGGAAGTTCATCCATAACAATACAATCGATTTTGTTTGATTTCAGGTCTTCGGTTGCCAGAGCAAATTTGGTGTAACGTTTTACTTCCTTTGGTGTGGCATTATCTTTGTTAGAGCACCACAGGTCTGCGATGTTACCCTGCTGTACAGCTACAACCTTGTCTGCCAATGCTTCGCCAGTAGGCTCTGTCACTGCAGGTGCCTCTTTATTCACAATAACTACTTCGGTAGAATCAACATAATTGGTGGAGAAATCCATAACTTTCTCTCTTTCCGGATCAACGGAGATGCCGGCTGCTGCAAAATCAACCTTGCCCTGTTGTACTGCTACCAGTGCTGCATCGAAATCCATGTTCTGGATCTCCAGTTCTTTTCCCATATCCTCAGCGATAGCTTTTGCGATGTCCATGTCTATACCAACTACGTCATTGCCTTTCATATACTCATAAGGCGCAAAACCTGCCTCTGTTGCAACGATCAGTTTCTCACCGGATGCTGCTTCTGCTGAATCAGAACCCTTCTCTGTTTTGCTGCTTCCACATGCTGCCAGCGAAAGGCACATAGCGCCCGCCAGAATAACGCTCATAATCTTTTTCAATTTCATTGTGAATCCTCCTCATATTTTACATACTATTAACTCTATCATTTTACCATGTTTTCTATGAAATACAAGCAAAAAGTACACCTAATCGCCCTTTTTAGCGCAAATCCTCTTGAACTTGGAAATATCAAATGATATGATGAGCATAGCAATCCAGAACAGCAG
>CAZYYO010000260.1:823-1517 GCA_964650965.1 uncultured Lachnospiraceae bacterium
CGACAAACAAACTGGTCTATGACCTGCTATTCGTAAAAAATAAATGATAAAGAGGTATAAGAATGACCACCAACGAAAAAGCATTAGCATTACATGAAGAATGGAAAGGCAAAATAAGCACCGAATCCAAGACCCCTATCAAAAGCCGTGAAGCACTGGCACTGGCCTACACTCCAGGCGTAGCAGAGCCATGCAAGGTGATCGCAAAGGATCCGGAGGCTGCCTATACCTATACGCTCAAACAAAATACCGTAGCCGTAGTTTCTGACGGCAGCGCAGTCCTGGGACTTGGCAATATCGGCGCTCTGGCTGCCATGCCTGTTATGGAGGGCAAGGCTGTTTTATTCAAAGAATTCGGCGGAGTCAATGCATTTCCTATCGCACCTGCCTTCGGCGGCATCAATCTGGAAGACATCTCTGCACCGCGCTGCTTTGAGATCGAATCCCGTCTGAAAGAACTGCTGGACATCCCGGTATTTCATGATGACCAGCACGGTACGGCTATCGTTGTTCTGGCCGGTATCATCAACGCCCTTAAAGTGACCGGAAAGAAGAAAGAGGACTGCAAAATCGTGGTAAATGGCGCAGGATCTGCCGGTATCGCCATCACCAAGCTGCTGCTCTCCTACGGCTTCCCGGATATCACCATGTGCGACAAGAGCGGTATCCTGAATAAAAACAGTGAGGGATTAAG
>CAZYYO010000261.1:0-1506 GCA_964650965.1 uncultured Lachnospiraceae bacterium
CTGAAAACGGAACGGGGGGTCCACCGCTTGGTACGGATATCTCCCTTTGATTCTTCTGGACGGCGACACACCTCCTTTGCCTCCCTGGATGTTACCCCAGAGGTGGACGATAGTGTGGAAATTGAAATCAACCCGGATGATATTCGGGTGGACACTTATCGGGCCAGCGGTGCTGGAGGCCAGCATGTCAATAAGACCTCCTCAGCCATTCGCATCACCCATATGCCCACCGGGGTGGTGGTCCAGTGCCAGAACGAACGTTCCCAGCATCAAAACAAGGATGTAGCCATGAATATGCTTAAATCCAAGCTGGTGGAAATCATGGAGCAAGAGCAAAAGGAAAAGCTGGAAGATATCGTGGGGGACTACAGCCAAATTGCCTGGGGCTCCCAAATCCGGTCTTACGTTTTCCACCCCTACAATCTGGTCAAGGATCACCGCACCAATGTGGAGGTTGGTAATATCCAATCGGTGATGGATGGGGATCTGGATCAGTTTATGAACGCTTATTTACAGCAGATGTAGGGGCAAACATCTAAAACAAAAAGTATAAAAT
Source organism: uncultured Lachnospiraceae bacterium (assembly GCA_964650965.1). GTDB lineage: Bacteria > Bacillota > Clostridia > Lachnospirales > Lachnospiraceae > CAZYYO01. The sequence goes on from CAZYYO010000261.1 coordinate 557, forward strand.
GTGCGCTGTCCCAGAAGGGCGGCGTTTTTTGTATTTTGAGGATGCGCCGAGGGTTCTATGTAATTGATGTGTAAAACAGACAAGTCAGGAGGTTTGATTGAAACAAAAAATAGCAATGATGGCCGTGATGGCCTTATTTGGAAGTATGGGGATATTGGTGCGCCATATTGCACTGCCAGCCCCGGAGCTGGCCATGTGGCGGGCACTTATTGCGGTGGTAACGGTGGCAGCCTACAAACTGGTGACCCAACAGGCAATTCCTTGGGGGCGGATCAAAGGAGAAATGCTCCTCATGGTCATTGGAGGTGTCGCCCTGGCGGGAGATTGGATTTTCTTTTTTAAATCCTTTCAGTACACCACCATTTCCGTTGCCACCCTGACCTACTATTTTGCTCCGACCTTGGTGATGGTGGGGAGCTGCTTTCTGTTAAAGGAGCATCCAACGGTCCAGAGGGTGGTTTGCTTTGTGGCGGCGACTTTGGGGCTGGTGCTGATCATCCGTGTTAGTGGAAATATTGGACCATCCACCAATCTGGGGATTGCCTGTGCCCTCATCGCTGCCGTATTTTATGCGGTTATCGTTTTGGTGAATAAGTTTGTTACCCGGACCAGTGGTATTGACCGTACCCTCATTGAATTCGCCGTCGCCTTAGTGGTTCTGGTGGCTTATGTTGGGGGAACGGCTGGGTTTCAGGCGGGATCTCTGGATCTGCTGGGATGGGTGTGCCTGATTATTCTGGGGGTACTGTACACGGGAATTGCCTACTGTGTGTATTTCATCTGCCTCGACAAAATGACCGGCCAGGAGGTGGCTATTACCAGCTATTTTGATCCTCTGGTGGCGGTTATCGTTTCAGTCACCCTTTTGGGGGAACCCATTACTGGTGTCCAGATTTTAGGGGGCGCCATGATTTTGGGGTTTACCCTCTTTAATGAGCTCCGGGGAACCT
>CAZYYO010000262.1:0-1505 GCA_964650965.1 uncultured Lachnospiraceae bacterium
AGAGGTTCCTCAGAATGAGAACACACCATTCCACCCATTCAGCCCATATGCAGTTGCAAAGCAGTATGGTTTCTGGATGATGAGAGAGTATAGAGAAGCTTATGGCCAGTTCGCAGTAAACGGAATCTTATTCAATCATGAATCAGAGAGACGTGGAGACAACTTCGTAACAAGGAAGATTACATTAGCAGCAGGAAGAATTGCCTGCGGACTTCAGGATCACTTAGAGTTAGGGAACTTAGATTCTCTCCGTGACTGGGGCTATGCTAAGGATTATGTAGAATGTATGTGGTTAATCATGCAGCAGGATGAGCCGGATGATTATGTCATTGCAACCGGTGTGCAGCATACTGTACGTGAATTCACGGAATTGGCTTTCAAGCATGTTGGCATTGAATTGGAGTTCAAGGGCGAAGGCATGGAAGAGAAGGGTTACGACAAGAAGACCGGCAAGATGCTGGTATGTGTGAATCCGGAATGGTTCCGTCCTACTGATGTTGTTAATCTCTGGGGAGATCCTACCAAGGCTAAGACGAAGTTAGGCTGGAATCCACAGAAGACAAGCTATGAAGATCTGGTTCGTATTATGGCAGAGCATGATCTGGCACTGGCACAGCAGGAAGCGAAGCTGAACGCATAAGGAAAGCATACCGTCTGTAGCAAGCTATGGGCGGTTTTTTCCGTATTACAATGCATCACAGATGCATTACAGGTTAAGGTGGATTATGAGAAAAGAACGTGCATCGAATCTGGAATTATTACGAATTATATTGATGTGCATGGTTCCGTTATATCACCTGATGGTATATAACGGAATCGTATTTATCCCCTATTTCGATAAGACGGTATTGGGGCTTTTTCTCGTGAGCGGTTCGGCTATTACAGCCGATTATGCATTCATGGCACTAAGCTCTTATTTCCTGATTCAATCTAGAGAGAAGCCTGTTATAGTAAGGTTTCTGACAATTGGATTACAGGTGCTTACTATCTATCTGATGAAGATGATTACATTACGTCAGGTGTTGGGATATCATGGGGATAATCCTTATATTGAGGATTTTCTGATTCATGGAGCCTGGTGGTTTGCATATGGATATCTGATTCTGTTATTGGTATATCCTGTTTTGAATCGTTGGATATTCTCGGTTCAGATTCACTGGTTGAGAGTGTCATGTATGATTGTTGGTATGGTATTTCTAATCAATGGAATTTATAATATGGTGCATTTTGGAAATGATCTTATCGCGTTCCTATTTACATACCTGTTCATGGGATACTTAGAGCGGCAGCAGTATCAGCGATTATTTATCATTAGAAATAACAAGAAAAATATGCTTTTTGTATATTTTATCTTATTCTTAGGAACCTTCCTGACAGGCTGCATTGTAAAATACCCTGGTGTGATGGCAGATGATGTGATTGCCAGCGAAATCGTAAGACGAATGGTGGGTAAATATAGTTTTATCCAGTTTATTATGGGAATTGCACTCTTCCTGTTCTTTCGG